>JAZNGC010000076.1:0-37427 GCA_045589155.1 Lachnospiraceae bacterium | reverse complement strand
GGGGGGGTTACGCATATTATAATATCACGACCTACTCCCCTGGTCTATTCTCTAAATTCACAAATATTACAAAATCGACCACTTGTTTTTAGTAAAAATGCACAACATTTCGTTGTGCACATTTACCAATAGTTATTTATGACTCGTTTTTAACTTCAAATAAAGCTTCAAATTCTTCACGGCTTATCTTTTCTTTTTCCAACAAAAGCTCTGCAGATTTATGCAGCACCGCTTCGTGTTCCATAATGATCTTCTTTGCCTTCGCATAGCAGTCGTCAATTATACGCTTTACTTCTCTGTCAATTTCCCCTGCTACAGATTCGCTATGGGATCTAGTATGTGCCAGGTCTCTTCCGATAAACACTTCATCATCATCGCTGTCATAGTTGATTACGCCGATGTTGTCGGACATACCGAAACGGGTAACCATCTTACGTGCCACCTTAGTAGCTTTCTTTATATCACTGGACGCACCGGTCGTAATATCATCAAAGATAACTTCCTCGGCAATTCTTCCGCCAAGGGATACCATAATCTCCTGAAGCATCTTTCCTTTGGTCAGGAACATCTCATCCTTTTCGGGAAGAGGCATGGTATATCCGGCAGCTCCGCCGCCTGTAGGAATGATAGATACGGTATAAACAGGCCCTACATCGGGAAGTACATGGAACAGAATCGCATGACCGGCCTCGTGATAGGCTGTAATCTTCTTTTCTTTCTCCGATACAATACGGCTTCTCTTTTCCGCACCGATTCCCACCTTCAAAAAGGCACCTTTGATATCCTCTTGCGTAATGTAGCCTCTATTTTCCATGGCTGCATTAATGGCTGCTTCGTTCATCAGGTTTTCGAGATCCGCACCGGTAAATCCGGCTGTAGTCTGTGCAATCTGTTGCAAATCCACATCCTCTGCAAGAGGCTTATTCTTTGCATGAACCTTTAAAATCTCTTCTCGTCCGCCTACATCGGGAGCACCTACCGCAACCTTTCGGTCAAAACGTCCGGGACGTAAAATCGCTGGATCTAAAATATCTACACGGTTGGTAGCTGCAAGTACGATAATTCCTTCATTCACACCAAAACCGTCCATTTCAACAAGGAGCTGGTTTAAGGTTTGTTCTCTTTCATCATGTCCACCGCCCATACCGGTACCGCGGCGTCTTGCAACTGCATCAATTTCATCGATAAAAACTATACAGGGGGAATGCTTTTTCGCGTCTGCAAACAAATCACGTACACGGGATGCACCCACACCTACAAACATTTCTACAAAGTCAGAACCGGAAATACTAAAGAAAGGAACTCCTGCCTCTCCTGCAATTGCCTTTGCAAGAAGGGTTTTACCTGTTCCGGGCGGGCCCTCTAAAAGAACACCTTTGGGAATTCTTGCTCCCACCTTTGTAAACTTACCCGGGTCTCTCAGGAAATCAACGATTTCTTCCAAATCTTCCTTTTCTTCCTTTAATCCCGCTACATCTTTAAGGGTCACCTTGGTTTCCCCGTTGGAAAGTCTGGCACGGTTTTTTCCAAAATTCATCATCTTACTGGAATTGCCGCCGCCTCCGTTTTGTGCACTGAGCATGACAAAGAAGAAAACTCCCACTGCCACTATGGTAAGCAGTGGCATGACATATGTCAAAAACCAACTTTCTCTTTCGATATCCATTACCGTAGGCTCAATTCCGTAACCGCGGACCAAAGTCTCCAGTTCCTTGATATCTGTGGCATAAAGTTTTTTATTACTGCCATCTTTAAGTACGATTTCCAAATAACCGGTAGGTGCTTCCTTATTGGGATGAACATCGACCTCTTCCACCCTTTTGGCTTCCATATCAGCAACAAACTGCAACCTGGAATAATTACTGCTCTGTTTATCTGCCCAATTTAAGTAAAACAGAACCAGCATAAGCATACCAATTATAAAAAAATAAAAATTAAAACTTTTAGAGCTTTGCTTCAAAGTAGTCCTCCTTTTGATAAATATGGATATTTATCTGTTAGTCGTCAAACTCTACAATACCAATATAGGGAAGATTACGGTATTTCTGAGCATAATCGAGTCCATATCCCACCACAAACTCATCGGGAATCCGGAATCCTGTATAATCTACGTTTACATCTACGACACGTCTGTCAGGTTTGTCCAAAAGTGTGCAGAGCTTCAAACTCGCCGGTTGTCTGCCCCCAAGTAGCTCAAGCAAATAACTTAAGGTCCTTCCCGAATCAACAATATCTTCAATGACCAAAACATCTTTGCCCATTAATGATTCTTCTAAATCTTTTTTGATTTTAATGGATCCGCTGGACTCTGTTCCGTTGCCGTAACTGGATACAGACATGAAATCTAAAGATACGGGAACTGTAATCCGTTTTGCCAGTTCACAGGTGAAAAAAGTACTTCCTTTTAACACGCACACCATATGAACTTCCTTTCCTGCATAATCTTTGCTAATCTGCTCGCCAAGTTCCCTAATTCTCTTGTTGACCTCTTCTTCACTCAGCATAACTTTAATATGCTCTGCCATCTTAGTGACCTCCTCTTAATTGTATCTGCAATACAGTTTTTGTATTCTCATTTACCTTATATTTTTCACTAATCCGATAACCTAAAACCCACAGCACATGCTCCTGATCTGCCACGAGCCACAACTTATCCCTTTGGGCTTTTGGAATTTTCTCATCCACCATATAATCCTGTATACTCTTTTTGGAGAGTGCTTTGTTTATAGTCAGAAAGTCTCCGGTTTTCCTTTTTCGGATTTTCAACGGTTTATCTATTTTATCATAATCAAACCATTTCGTATACTGATTTCGAGGAATATCCATGTTTTTTTCATAAGAAAATATGGATATCTCCAGCTCACCTAATCCGGGAACGGATACTACACCATCCCGCTCCCAAGGTAAATCAAAACTATTATCAAATACATTTTCCTCACAAGCAAAAGAGGATTGTGTTTCAAAAACTACATTCTCATATTCCCTTCGTACAAAGATTCCATAGGGTAACGAAATCTGCCTATTACCGGTCTGCTCAAACAGACTGATAACGTCTCTTATATGAATAGCATTGATATCCTTTTTCGTGGAAACCAAATCTTCGATTGCCCTGAAAATCACATGCTTGCGGATGAGACTATGATTTTCTAACAATTGCTCCACATTCACGTATACCTTTGCCTCTCCGCTCTTTGCACATCTAAGGTATGCTTTTTCCACTTCCCGGTTTACAAAATCCTCTGTTTCCTGCATCAAATCTCCGGTGCGGTTCATATTCTCCAAGATCCCTTCAGACACCGCCGCTTTTGCAAAAGGAATGATATGGTGCCGGATTTTGTTTCTCGTATAAGTATCCTCGTTATTGGTTTTATCTATACAATACGAAATTTTTCTTTCTTCCAGGAAGGACTCTATCTCCTCCCGTGCAAGACATAAAATGGGACGTATCACATTGTCTCTCTTGGGACGGATTCCACAAAGACCGGCAATCCCTGTTCCGCGAAACAAATTGAAAAGCATGGTTTCTGCCCGGTCATTACTATTGTGGGCCACCGCAATTTTTCCCTGTCCTGCCAAAACAGCCTCCGGGGCATTCTCCCTTAAGATTTTCTCAAAGGCTTTATATCGCACCTCTCTGCCTGCTTCCTCCGTGGAGATTCCTTTTTCCCTTGCCAGCGCCTCCACATTTTCTTCCACCAGGAAATAGGGTACGTTAAGTTGTCTGCAAAGCTCCTCCACATAACAGGCATCCTCTCCCGCTTCCGGGCGGATCTTGTGGTTTACATGGACCACAAAAAGACTGAAATCCACTTCTCTTTGCAATTCTTTCAACACAAACAAGAGGCAAACAGAGTCTGCCCCTCCCGATACTCCGGCCACAACGGTATCACCGTCTGAAAGCATATGATGTTTTCTTACATAAGCTTTGATTTTTTCAATCATATCCCGCCTGCTTCTTTCGTATCATCTATTGTCAATATATCTTTTTTCTCCCTAAAAATCAAGTTTTACAACAAATTACACATTCTCCCATACCCCGATTACAATAATCGTCATGTCATCCCGGATTACGCCTTTGCTTAGCCGGATTATATACTGAAGAAGGGTTTGTGCAATATCCTTTGGGTTTTGTTTTTCTATCTTGCTTATAATCTGACACATGTCTTCACCGTATCCGTTCTCTTCCATTGCGTCCACCATGCCATCAGACATCATAACAATGTAATCCCCATCCATCATCTGTCTCTTCACAATCTCTGCATCGGTGCCACGGAAAATTCCCAGAGGTAAGGTCCTTGCTGAAATCTGCTCGACCATATGAGCCCGTTTTAAAAAGGAGGAAGCTGCACCGATTTTGCAAAACTCACAGGCTCCTTTATACAAATCCAACTCACAAATATCCAAGGTGGACATATTTTGTTCTTCACCCTTTGCCACCAGAGAACCGTTTACCAGATTTAAGGCTGTACTATAGGAATAGCCGGCCTCCAAAAATTTTTCCATTAAATCCAGAACCATCTCACTGTCCCTACAGGCTTTTTCCCCGGAACCCATTCCATCGGATAACAAAACCGTCAGTTTTCCCTGTTCTGATTCCACAATGGAATAATTATCCCCTGATACGGTTTCTGTTTCTTTTATAGCCCGTGCCGCTCCTATCATAAAAGAGTACGGCGGTTCCTCCACAAAGGTATAATAGCGGAAATCTGCATCCACAAAATAAGGACTGGTCACTGCCGTTTCCAAACGAGTATTTAAAACTACGGACAAGAGGTCTGCTATATCCTCTGTACGATACCCTCCCGGCCTCTCCGTCCGGATTGCAATACCTATGCTCTTTCGTCCGTCTTCCCGCACCACATAATACAGATCATGGACCTCTACCTTCTCCGCCTTTAGCATCTGTATGATTTTCCGTCCCGTCTTATCATCCATCATACGGTAATTAAATACTTCTCCTGCCACCTGGGACATAATCTGTGCCATCTCACTTAAATTCTCGGCGAGCAGACATCTATTCTCCCACAGCTTTCTCTGATACAGGGTATCGGCCCGGTCCTTCTCCATACCCTCCCACCGAAACTCTTTATCAAAGCTTTTTGCCAATTCCCGAAAAGAATCTGCATACGTAAGTAATTTTCTTTTTCCATATTCTGAAAGGAGAAACAATTTTTCTGCTTCATTTTCATCCACAACTTTTTTCATATCCGGCCTCCCTCTTATGCTGTAAACGCCTTCTATTATAGAAGAAGTACCGGTCATTATTTGTCAAAAAAAGTTTTCGGAAACCCTGATTTTTTCGACAGGAACCTCCCGTACTTAACCCCGCCGCCATCAAAAAAACCGCCTCCTTTGAAGTGCACCCCAAATGTTAGACAAAATCTAACATTTGGAGGTGCATTTTTTATGGCTAAATATTCAAGCGAAGAAAAATTAGAAGCGGTCTTAAGAGTTCTTAGAGATGGAATGTCCTTGCAACAAAGTGGTAAGATTATTGGTGCACATAAATCTTGCGTTCAGAACTGGGTTCATCTATACGAAGAACTTGGGCCAGAAGGTTTGATAATTAAACAAGGATCATACACTGGTGAATTTAAGCAGAATGTAATAGAATATATGCATGCGAACCAGTTATCCTGCAGAGTAACTGCAGCAAAATTTGGGATACCAACACATTCTGTAGTACTTAAATGGGAACGCATATATTATGAGGAAGGACCACAAGCTCTCTATCGAGATAATCGTGGTAGAAAATCTAAAATGAGTTCAGATAAGCCAAGGAAAAAGAAACTTAACAAAGAAACCGAGGAAGACTTAATTGCAGAAGTCCAGCGTCTTCGCATGGAGAACGAATACCTAAAAAAATTAAATGCCTTAGTTCAGGAACGAATTGCCCGAGAGAATGGGAACGAGCCACCATCATCAATGAATTAAGGCATAAATATAAGCTAACTGATTTGTTGGCTTTTGATGGTATGCCAAGAAGTACTTTCTATTTTTACCTAAAGAAGATGAAACAACCTGATAAATATCTAGAATTGAAGGAAGTTATTAAGCAGATCTTTCATGAAAACAAAGGTAGATATGGATATCGCAGAATTACTATGGAACTCCATAATCGAGGCTATCATGTGAATCATAAGACGGTTCAAAAGTTAATGAAGCAATGCTGCTTAAACTGTGAAATTCGAAGAAGAAAATATCGTTCATACAAGGGAGAAGTGGGCAAAGTTGCACCAAATGAATTGAATAGAAATTTTAATGCAGACAGACCAAATCAAAAATGGGTTACAGATGTTACTGAATTCGCAGTGCAAGACAAAAAAGTATCTTTATCACCTATTCTTGATTTATATAATGGCGAAATTATTAGCTATAACATTTCTTTGCATCCTACTTTTCGACAAACAATGGATATGTTAGATAAAGCCTTTGAAAAGATACCAAATGGTACAGGTCTCATCTTACATTCAGATCAAGGCTGGCAGTATCAAATGAAACGCTACCAGGTACGCTTGAAAGAAAAAGGAATTGTTCAAAGCATGTCACGAAAAGGAAACTGTTTGGATAATTCTGTAATGGAAAATTTCTTTGGATTATTAAAAACAGAAATGTATTATAAACATAGTTTCACATCAGTAGAAGATTTGATAAAAGAAATAGAAGAATATATAGATTATTACAATAATAGAAGAATTAAATGCAAACTAAAAGGACTGAGTCCGGTTCAATACCGGATTCAGTCCAATAGAGTTGCTTAATTAAACTGTCCAACATTTGGGGTTCAGTTCACTTACGGTGACGGTTTTTCATATCATTCTTCTTCAATTAATATCTCATCATCCAGGACAAAACCCATTCTGTTTGCCATTTCCTTTGCCCATTGTTTTGTTTTCATGTAAATGCTCTCTTCTTCTATTTCTTCCTTGCGCAACTCCTCTTCGGCAATCTTCTCTTCCCAGGCCGCTATTTCTTTCTGATTCGCTGCACTTTTTGCATTTAATTCTATGCTCTTTACTGCAACTACCACTACGATCATCAAAACAACCAATGTAACCAGAAACATACTGAATCTATTTTGATTTCTCCTGCGGTAAGCCGCCTTTTTCTTTTTTGCCATGAAAACTCCTCAATTTCTAATGTTGTTTACATAATAACATTTTAAGCATTTTGTATACTAGCGTCAACTTGTTTTTTATGAAGCTTCCCAATCGTTTCATTCCGGTTAAAATTTTCCGTAACACCAGCGTCTGTATCCGCACAAACCATGGGCTTATCATTTTCAGATAGGTGAACATACCTCCCAACGCCCCAAACACAGCAAACCATCTTAGGTTTCCGTTTCCCAAGCTATACATTAATGCAAACACAGAAAGGGCACAAAAAATCCAAAACAAAAGATCTTCCATGGAGACGAAAAATTTATTATGTGGAATTACTCTCCGTAAAATCCGTAACAGGTCATATACAAAGGTTATAAAAACACCCATTCCGATGGAACAGAGTAGAAAAACATTTTCAGAGGTCGTAAGATTACTCATCTTAAACACCTTCTCTATTTAAACAATTTTGACAGGAAGGAGTCGGTTTTTCCGGAGTATCCTGTTGTCTCAGAGTACGCCAGACTGTCAATTCTACCGTCTATATCCACCTCGCCTTTTTCCAGGGTAAGTCTGTTCACATGCAGGTCATCCCCCTTTAGCATAAGCATCCCCTGGTCAGTCTCCAGCAATATTTCATGAATATCAAAAGAAAGTACATCCGAAACTCCGTTTATGGTACATGTCCTTCGATTGGTCAACATGAGTTTATGTACTCTCTGTTTTGTATTGTTTATATCTTCCATACTATACCTCCGCCTTTACAAGTTTCCTCGTAATATATATGACCGGAGAGGTACTTTTATGACATTTATTTGTCTGCGCTTCCTACAAATAGCGGAACAGTTCCGCCGCCGCTTCTTTTTTTACCGTTTCCTGTACGTCCAGAACTTCAACCCTTACGTCTTTATTTCCGAAAGAGATGGTGATAATATCTCCTACTTTCACATTGGTTGATGCTTTGGCAGGCTTATCATTAATCATCACCCTGCCACCATCACATGCCTCATTTGCCACTGTGCGGCGTTTTATCAATCTGGATACTTTCAAATATTTGTCTAATCTCATACGTAACCTTCTTTCCAAAAAAAGAGAACCTGTATCAGGTTCTCTTTTGAATATGCGTAAACTTTAATTATGCGTTTACAGTATCTTTCAGTGCTTTACCAGCTTTAAATTTAGGAGCTTTGGAAGCTTCGATCTTCATAACTTCTTTAGTCTGAGGATTTCTTCCTTCTCTTGCTTTTCTTTCGCTAACTTCGAAAGTACCAAAGCCAACCAACTGAACCTTACCACCCTTTTTCAGTTCATCAGTAACTACATTTGTGAAAGCAACCAGAGCTTTCTCTGCATCTTTCTTAGAAATTCCAGCCTGCTCAGCCATAGCTGCTACTAATTCTGTTTTGTTCATATTGAACTCCTCCTCTAAAATGAGCTTTCTTTTTTGTATTTTCCAGATGTTTCTATGTCGAAACGTCTACTAATATTTATAGACTTTTTTCCCTTTGTTGTCAAGGTCTTTTGGCTATTTTCGGGGCTTTTTCGCTATTTTGTAACTCTGGGTTCGTATACGTCTATGATATCCTCTATTCTATCCGTCAAAATCTGTTCCTGTGACAATTTACAAATTCGGGATATATCCGATACTGCCATCAAAATGTCCCCCACTTTGCTCTCTACTTCCGGACTGCATTGAGAAGGCGTTATCCCTGACAGTTGCTCTACTGCTTTTTTCAAGTTCTCTATATCTTTTTCATAAGTAGCACTGTCGCCATAGTACTTGTCCACCTTTTTCAGCACCTTGGGTGCACGGGTCAGAGACGGTAACTCAGCGGGAATTTCTCTCAAGGGGGTCTCAATCCATTCTTTACCCTCTTTTTCCTTCTTTTTTATCTCCTCCCAATTTGCCAATACCTGACCGGAGGACTCAACCTCTACTTCACCAAACACATGGGGATGTCTGCGGACCATTTTTTCCGCAACCTCTGACACTACATCCTCCATGGTAAACAGACCCTCTTCTTTTGCAATCTGGGCATGCATCACAACCTGCAAAAGAACATCACCCAGTTCCTCCCGCAAATTTTCCGCATTTCCGGTCTGTTCCAAAATGCGGATGGCAGAAACCACCTCTGCTGCCTCCTCCATCATACAGGGGCGCAGACTGTAATGGGTTTGCTCCTTATCCCATGGACATCCGTTTTCACTTCGGAGAGTGCGGATGATTTCCAAAAAATCTTCATAGGTATATTGTTTGCTCATTGTTGTCTCCTAAAAGTCTATAGCAGGTACCAGTTCTGCAAAGGAATAAGAGATATCCTTCTTCTCTCCGTCCACCTGAATGGTATAGCTTCTTGTGGTATATCCGGTTTTCCGCAGAGTAACCACATGCGGTCCCTCCTCTTTCTTAAAGCTGATGGGCGCCATACCAATATAATTTCCGTCCACATAAACCTCCGCTCCCTCCGGTGCATCTATATACACCAGATAGGTACCGGTTGCCACTGCTGAACCGGAAGATTCCTTTTCCGTTGATTCTTCTTCGTCCTCCTTGGAACTACCGGTGCCGTCCATGGATACGGTAAGTCCTCCGGAAGGCTCTGCCACCCTGAAATAAGATGTGACCGTATCATAGCCTGCTGCCACTGCCAAGAGCTGATGAATGCCATACTCCAATTTTACCGGGGCAGAAGCATCCACCTGTTTTCCATCCACATAGAGAGTCGCTCCCTGTGGTGTTACGGTAAATAAGACCTGTCCATACTTTACTTCTTCTACTTCCAGGTCGCCAATATCCAATGTGACTTCCTCATTTCTGTCAATGGTCACATTTTTTACTCCACCGCTGTTGTTCATTGTGATATTAACTGCGTAATTTCCCTCCGGCACGGTAAGAAGCATACCATCTGTAATGGGACGGATCATAGATTGACCTACCTCTATCCAGCCACCAATGAACTGTTCGTCGTTCTCTAGCCGAAGATAACCGTGACCCTTTTCTACAATAATACTGTAAATGGTATTTCCGATTCCCCGGAAGGTCAAAATATCCGTGTTATTCAAATCCATCATTTCCATCTGATTTCCATCAGAAAAAATCATGGTTTCGTCCGTTATCTTATAAACATCAGAGCCAATGCTTACATCGTGTCTCGTTGTATTAATCTCATATTTTTGAACAGAAGCGTTCTCCCAACACTCCGCAGAATGTTTTAAAGTATTAAGTCTCTTCTTGCTCTTCAAAAAGGTGATTTCTACGATGTCTCCCTCTTCAACCTGTGCCAATGAAAGCGCCTGTCCGTATTTATCACTATATGTGGTTGTTCCGTCATAGTTAAGAGTATATTTTTTGTCTACGGAATAATTATAGAACGTTATGGTTTTTTCGCTCTTGTCAATCTTGGTTATAACGGCTGTATCGGCACTGTCATAACTACCCGGTCCTATAATCGTAAAGCCGGGGGGGGCTTGCGTCTGCTGTCCGGTATTATTCTTTTCTGTGTCCTGCTCTCCCGAACAGGCGGAAAGTGCCAGCATTATACCCAGAATCAAGCCGGCACAAACCGTTTTCCATATTCTGTTCTTTGTCATAGCATTCTCTCCTTTGTATTTGGTTCTATCATACCACAGAACCCTGTTAAAAACTATATTGTTCTAAATAAGGTTGTTAAAAAATCCTGTTTTGCCTGTTCCTGTTCCACAACCTTTTGTATTTTTTCCATATTCTTTCCCGGTATCCAGGACTTATGGGAATTGTAATAAAAATTGACGATTTTCCAAAATTTCTCCGGATAAGCCAATCTGTAATACAAAGATACGAAAGAACGTGCCGGTAGCTCATTTACTTCATTATAAGCATTCAAAATCCGTTTTCCCAATTCCTTGGACCAATTACTTTTTTCTAAAAGCTTGCGCATATACAGATATAAATCTCTAATCTGGTCATCCATGATAAATTTCTCAAAGTTGATGACAGCCTGCCCCCCTGAGAGCTGAATAATATTGTGATACTGGTAATCTCCGTGGCAGAAGCTACCTGTCTTACGCATATAATTCTCCTCATCCGGAAGAAGAAAGGCCTCCAATTCCTTTGTTACTTCGAATGCCTGTTGCAGGAAATAATCATATTCCCCCGTCAGATATATCTCAAAAGGATTTTTTTGGCTTTTTTCCCTCAAAAACTTCCTAACCCGCTTTAATTCTTTATTATGCTTTTCATATTCTTTTCCCAAACTGAAAACCGGGTAATTGGTAAAGCTGTCAAGAGCTCCAAGATTCATCTCCTTGTGGAGTAACGCCAAAGTTTTTACCCCTGCAAGACATTCCTGTAAATCCAGAATATTACACTCTTTTCCTTCAAAATAGGTTTTGAGGATATAGGAAACGCCATCCTGTCCCTGCACCCAAAGCGCCCCTTCTTTTGTCCTAAGAAGTTGTTCTACCGTCACGTTACCTGTTTCGTTAATATTTTTCAGTAAAAGTTCCTGTGTCTCCAGCTTATCCTTGGGACCTTGATATTCCTTGAGAATAAGGGTTCCCAAATTGCTGTCACAAAGAATAGCGCCCCGCCCCTTTCTGGTGCGAAGCACTTCTATTTCATATTGGTCCAACAAACCAACTGCCCTATCATTCACTGCCATTCCTCCCATACTTCGATTCGCCCATCAAATGGTCTATCCTATCATATGAAAAGGATGCACAAAGTATGTTAAGGAATACGGCTAAGTAAATATTCTTTTGTATTCCGGGACGGGTCTTCCAATACTTCCTGTAAAAGAGCCGAAAGTACATCTCCCAGTTCTTTTCCCGGCTGCATTCCCGCAGCAATCAAATCGCTTCCCGTCACCGCAAGTGTCTTTAGGGATACACACTGCTGCCGGCTTAAAATTTCCCCGTAGCACTGCTCCCAGAGTTCAAGACTGCGCTGCTTTTCTTCCCGCTTGTAATTACTCTGTGCAGCTATATCCGCCTTCTTTACAGATAAAAACATAGGGAAAATGTCTTCGCCGATTTTGTTTACTGCCCGTCTTACAATTGCCGGGGAAGGCTCCACTCCGGTACCGTAATCATGGTATAAAACTAACTTTGATACTTTGTATATGGTATCATTATCAAATTTCAAACGGCGCAAAATGCTTTTTGTCATCTCCTCACCGGTCTGCGGATGTCCGTGAAAATGATCAAAACCGTCTTCTCCCTCCGCCTTTACATTGGGCTTACCGATATCATGGAACAACATAGCAAGACGCAGTACCTTGTCTGCCTCTATGCTCTTTAATCCATGCAGCGTATGCTCCCCTACCGTATAACAATGATGAGGATGGTTTTGTCCGCATTCCATTGCCATATCCCATTCCGGCAATATCACCTTTGTAATTCCCAGTTCATAAGCCTGTCTCATGTAATCAGGGTTGGGGGATACCAGTAGTTTGATGAGCTCTATCTGAATTCGTTCCGCACTGATGTTTTTTAAGGTGTATGCCAATTCTTTAATGGCAGACACCGTGTCCGCTTCAATATCATAACCAAGCTGGGCAGAAAATCGTACCGCCCGCATAATCCGGAGTGCATCCTCCCCAAAACGTTCCCTTGGGTTTCCCACACAACGGATGATCTTTTTTTCTATGTCCTGCATACCGCCAAACACATCTACCAAACCGGTAGACTCGTTGTACGCCATAGCGTTAATAGTAAAATCCCTGCGTTTTAAATCCTCCACCAGATTTGCGGTAAAGGTCACTTCTTTTGGATGTCTGCTATCCTCATATGCACCATCAATCCGGTATGTTGTCACCTCATAGCCGTCCTTGTCCAGCATAACGGTTACGGTTCCATGTTGAAGCCCGGTGTCTATGGTCCGGCGGAACAATGCCTTTACTTCCTCCGGCTTTGCAGAGGTGGTAATATCCCAATCATCGGGTACCCGCCCCAATATGGAATCTCTGACACAACCTCCCACAGCATATGCCTCATACCCGGCAGATTCTATTGTATTAATAATAAATGCTACCTTCTCCGGCAATTGTATCTTCATAAATTATCTCCGTAAAATCCTTCTCTACTTTAATTCTTCGTCATAATGTGCCCGCTCGCCGCCAATAAATTTCGCTCTGCATCTGGCACAAACCAAATGCGCCTCTCCTATCTGTTTAACAGAAATCCTCTCCGGAACCGCCACGTCTTTCAGATGCATTCCTATCAGCGTATCTCCGATGTCCATACCGGCATGGGCCTTAATGTGCTCCACAGCCACCGGTCTGTCCATATATTTATACGCTGCTGTAGCAAAAGAGCCTCCTGCCTTTGGCTGAGGTACTACATTTACTATCTCGTAGCCGTACTTTTCTGCTGCCGACTCTTCCAAAATAAGAGCTCTGTTTAAATGCTCGCAACACTGGGCTGCCAAAAAAACCCCTGCTTCCTGTGTGGCTCTATATATTTCCTGAAAAACCGTCTCGGCCAGCTCCGGCTTTGATGCAGACCCGATTCTTTCTCCCGCAACCTCACTGGTTGAACAGCCTACCACCAAAATCTGACCTGCTTTTAATTTTGCTCTTTCTATAATCTCTTTTGCCGCCTGATAACTTTCAGTCATAATTCTATTTTCCATAATTTTGCCCTCAAATACCACATTTCATTGGATTCTTTTACAGAATAACCTTTTTTTCCGTTTTTTGCAATCCCACTACCTTATACCTATTCCACAAACGGGAACTCTTTTTTACCATTTATCCACATTATGAGACTCTATTATCTCCAGCTTTGGACTGAGCGATAAATCTTTTGGCGTCACGATTATTCCGCCGTCACCATCCAGATTATATCCAAAATGATTATACACAGACCATATCAAATGAGAACAATGGGTGCTGCTTATCCCGTCGGGATTTTCTAACTTTAAACCGTCCATAAAGTCTTGCCAAAATCCATACCTGACTCCCTGCATATTCTCCAAGGTATATGCAGCAATGGCATCCCTCTCCTCCTTCGAGGCATCCTTCAGGCGCAGCACCATAACCCCGGGATACTTTCGCCACTTCGCAATACTTTGTATACAAGTGGGCGTTCCAAGTACCACCGACTCTAATGTTAATTCATTATCCTCGTCTACCACAATTGCCGCATGGCCGTTTCTCCAACCAAAGGTATGTGAGCAGGGGGTAAGGAGAATATCCCCGTTTTCCAAATTTTGAAGTCTTCCTGCATATTTATATAATTTGTTCTCTTTTATTCTTTCCTCAAAGGAAATGATACTGTTTGGAAGGCAGTATACATCTTCTCCGGCGTAATCCTTCTCCGTATACGCCTTCCATCCCCATAATCCAACCCCCAAAATAATCATAAAAAAACCGGCAAAAAGTAGGACTCTCCTTTTTCTTCCTAACTTTCTGCCGGGTTTTCTCATTTCTGACTCTCCTTTTATAAAACATTCTCTCTTCTATAAAAGAATTGCCACATTATCATTGCTTATTCAAAAAAAAGTTTCTTCCACCAGTTCTTTGTAAAGAGTAATCTCTACTTCTCTCTCTCCCCGTTTTATGTTTGCTTTGTCAATCATCATTCCGATGAGCAATAGCTGGCTGGTTTCTCCCGGGTCACCGGAACCTGCCAGTTCCCAATAAATATCCTCGATTCCTTCATTTTTAGGTTCCCTCAGATATTCCTCCAAATGGTCCAATTTATATTCATAATCCGGGTGATAATTGGCACGAAACGTAATCGTCACCCTGTTATCTTCCCTTTTTATCCCGGAACTCATTTCATTTGCTCCTATTGCGAAAAAATACATGGTTAATTCTTCAATGATTTTGGCTACCTTTTTTTCTTCATGTATCATACTTCTGTTCTCCTCTTTCTCACTTTAAACCTTGTCATAAAGCTCTCAATTACCGGTACAAGCAGTATTGCCACCCAACCGGCACTGAACCCATTATTGTATAAATTCAATCCACCATATAAATCACTGGTACACATTACAATTATGGCATGAAGCAAACCTGCGAATAATCCGGGTATCACACCAAACTGACCTGCAATGGGCGCAAGACCCACTGCAAAAATTGCCGCAAGTTGTATTCCGGGCATCTGCAAATCGTAAGCAGGAAGCAGAGCTGAAAGACTCACCCCCAAAAGAACAGGAATATAATTTTTCAGATGGGCACCAAACGCAGAAAATCCAAATGCGGTTAAAATTGCTCCTACTACCGGACCGGAGAAATCCCCTCCGATAATGCAAATATATACCACACAAACGATTCCGATTAACCCCATATTCACCAGAGTAGTACCGGCTCCGTCCATCAGAACAAAGTCTGCAACCGCTCTTCCGGGATGACGCCATATTTTCAGGATACCTTTTATATTTCCCTTATTGATATACAATCCAAACCCGATGGCCAAAAGAAAAAATAGGATAAGACCTGCTATAACCCAAACCGGTCTTCCTGCTCTCCAGATAAATACCGGTTCACTTTCAATTCCCACGGACCTTAATATACAAACCATGATAAACGCCAATATACCTGTTGCAAATCCCACATTGAACAAGTTGTATCCCATATGCATGGAAGCTGTATGCATGGAAAGAGGAGGCAACATATATCCGATAAAAGCTCCGATGGCGATTGCCATAAGAACATTTATCCAGCGGTTAAAGGGAAGCAGATAAACCAACTCTGTTACAAGAGGAGCCAGGCTGGTTCCAAAGAGAGCCGTATATATATATCTGCTTAATTTCGTATGATGAATGCGTGCATATAAAATAGTACCTAATAAAAGGGGTATGGTATTAATGGGATTTTTTCCCCAAAGCGCATAACCGGCATTGATAAAGAAAGCCGCCAATGTCAATCCGGTAAAGGGAACCTTCTCTTTGCAAATCAACCAGTATGCGATTACCAGCACCGAGGCAGCATTAAAAAATGATGCACTATAACCGGCCAGTTCAAAATAATCTGTAATCAATGCATCTCTGGAAATGAGAATCTTCCAGATACCTGAAAAGAGATTTTCCGGTTCTGCAAAATACATGACTGCAGAAACAACGAATAATAGAACTATCGAGAACAGGCAGAACAACCTAAGCTCTTTTCCTTCAATTTTCTCTCGAAAACTCTGTTTTGCCATTTAGACCTCCAATACAATTAAATTTATTAGGCTATTTATTATATTACCACATTCTCCGGGTATGCGAAATAGAACATATAAGAAAAGGCCGCCCCTTGGCAACCTTTTCCTTTGTAGCTTATTTTTGAATCACAGATTTGTAAATTTCTTCCACGGCATCTCCAAAAGCGCTTTTATCAAAAGCCGCTGCTATTTCTTCGCTTCTTTTTCCCGCGTTGGCACGCCATGTATCATTTCCGGCTATTTCTTCAATTCTTTCTAAGAATTCTTCTTCATTGTTATATTCGTATCCGTTTTGGCCTTCTTCAATAACATCTTCCAGACACAAGTCTCTTCTGCACAAAAGGGGAAGCCCGTTTGCTGCCGCCTCTATATAAGTCAGACCTTGTGTTTCACTGGTAGATGCACTGACAAAAATATCACCAAGCTGATAATACTTCTGCACTTCTTTCGGATTTACCATACCGGTAAAAATAACTTCCTTCTCTATGCCAAGCTCTCTTGCCAATTCTTCCAAAGACTCGCGCGCAGGCCCATCTCCTACAATCAAAAGCACAAGAGTGGGAATCTCCTCCAACGCCTTTGCAAACAAGCGGATAACCTCTTCCAGATTCTTTTCGGCCCCAACTCGTCCAAGATTTACTAAAACAGACTTGTCCTCGCCTATACCGAGCTCCTTACGTTTTGCAGCCCGCTCTTCTTCCGAAATTCTCTCTTTATGCTGCGCCAGACTGATACCGCTGGGGACAACACTCATGGACGCGGAAAGACCATAACCCAGTAAGGTATCCTCCACTTTCTTAGTGGGTACAATCACTTTGCTTACTCTTTTCAACCGGTTTCTTGACAATACCTTTACAGCCTTTTTTCCCAAACGCTTACTGGGAATAACATATTTTGTGTACTGCTCATACAGGGTATGATACGTATGTACAATAGGCGCACCGGTATGTTTGGAAATACGCAGCGCATACTGGAAACTAAAAAATTCACATTGACTGTGGATTACATCCGGTTTCCATTCAATTAATTCTTTTATAAGCGTATGTCTGTAGGATAATGGCATCCTGACATTAGGATATACACCAAGGGGCATGGAACGTATATAGTAAACATCCCCCTCCTTATGGCTATGCGGACTGTCCGAAAGTGTCAGAACCCGGACATCATGACCTTTTGCCACCAATTCTTCTCTAAGATTTTTAACAGATGTCACAACTCCGTTCGTTGCAGTTGTAAACAAATCCGTAGTAATCAAAATTTTCATTTTTTCACCCTCATCTATTGTATGAAATTTTATTACTCCCTTATAGACTTTACCCTATTCGCTTTATTTTGTCAAAATATCTAATATATTTTCCTGAAGAATATTTCCATCCAGAACATCTCCGTTAGGTTCTACACTGATTGCTCTGATATCATCCGGTGACTCCTCATAAGGATTGACATATTCTTTATAGGGATCAAAATATTCCCGCAAATATTTCAAGGCATTTCCACTGGGGAAAATAATATTGCCTTCGGAAGGACTGATACCGATTAACTCAAATTCTTCCAAAATCTCCCGTGTTTTTTCATTATAGGGATTGTCATCCGTTTCACTTACAAGCCATGCGGGATTGGTACGCACCTTAATTCCTGCAGATTTTACCTCTTCCGCAAAGTATTTAACCGGCTCTAAGGGAATGGTCTCCTGATGAAAAGCATCTACGGACAAAATAACATCATTGACTCCGCATTTTGCCAGTTCATTGGCAACGTACCGGATTTTTCTTCTGTCCCGGCTGAAAAAGCCATTGGTAATCAACTGCCTTTTTGGAATGCCCATTTCTCTTGCTGCTTCATGTATACGGCAAACTTCCGTGGGATGTAACAGGGCCTCTCCTCCAAAAGTCATTACTGATTCGATCCTATATTTTCTTGCCACATCATAGATAACCTGCGCCGCCGCAGTTCCATCAATATACTCTGAACAATTTACATGCTCTCCCTGAGAACAATGTTTGCATTGCCCGGTACATGCATATGTGATTACAAATTCTATTCGGTTTAAATTTTTGATGCTGTACTTCATTCCTCTATCCTCTTTATTTTCTCTACGGGTTTTTTATTCTGCACGGATTGCCCAACGCATCTTTGTACTTTTAGCACGTCCGTTTCTGGCGCATTCCTCTGCAGAAGGGCGGATGACATCTTTTGATGCGTCACAATAAATGCCTTCCCTCTGTAATTCCTTAAAGGAACGTTTTACCAACCTGTCTTCCCCTGAATGGAAAGTTAAGATGGCAACTCTGCCTCCCGGTGCAAGTACCGACGGAAGCTTCTCTAAAAATGCATATAATACTTCAAACTCGCTGTTTACATCGATTCTAAGTGCCTGGAAACATCTCTGACAGGATTTTTTCACTGCCTCTTTCCGTTCTTTTTCCGGCAAGATACGCAGTGCTTCCTCTATAACTTCCTTAAATTGGGTTGTGGTTTCGATAGGTTTACCCTGTTTTCTCCAGTTCATCACCTTACCTGCAATCTCCTTGGCGTAGGGCTCGTCGGAGTTCTCTACCAGCATCCCAACCAATTCTTCATAGTTTACTTCTTTTAATCTGTCTGCTGCGCTTTCTCCTTTTTGGGGATTCATACGTAAATCCAACGGACCTTCCACTTTATACGAAAAGCCTCTGTCCGGGTTGTCAATCTGCATGGAGGATACTCCTAAATCCGCCAATACAAAGTCAAACTTTTTCCCGGTATCTTTGGTGACCAAATCAATATCTGCAAAATTTTGCAGGCGCACCGTCAATATGTCTTCCCCGTAGCCTTGTCCTTCCAGACGTTCTTTGGTTTTGGCCGATTCAATGGGATCTACATCAAGAGCATAGATATGACCCTGCCCTTCCAAACATTGTAACATGGCTTTTGTATGACCACCATATCCAAGAGTAGCATCTAAGCCGGTTTGCCCCGGTTTAATCTGCAAAAAATCCAATATTTCCTGCACCATAATAGAGATATGCATACCGGCAGGGGTGCTACCCTTTTGAATTACCTTTGCTATGGTATCTGCATATTTTTCAGGATTATGTTCCTTGTACTTTTCCTTATAACTCTTCGGATGTGTACCGGAATAACGCACGCGACGTTTATGTGTCTTTTCTTGATTTTCCATGAATTATCCTCGTTTGATGCATTTTATGTCTGTTAACCCTCAGTCTTTAAAAATCAGAGGCAGGAAGTCATGATTAGAACCCTTTTTTCTGAATTTCCAATACCAGATTTCTTCCGTACACTTCACATCCGAGACAGTTGGGATGAAGCTTGTCCAAGAAATATTCCGGCAGATGAGGCACTAATTTAAAGCCGTCAACGATAGTAACATTAGGGTATTTCTCTGCAATCTCTTTTGTCTTCTTACAGAACTTCACAAGAGTAGGCTCTCCGTCGGGAACATCACCTCTCCAGAGAGGCAAAATGCAAAGAACCGGTGTGTCACCGTAAATTCCCATCAGTTTCTCATAATACTCTTCAATGTCTGTCATAGTTTCTGTGCCAAATTGGTTTGTTCCCAAGGCCACAATAATCTTGTCCGGAGTATAGTCACCCATTTTCATGAGAACATTCTTATCGTAAACATATCCGCCGATTCCCTGGTTTAAGATATCATAGTTTAACAGGCGGTTTGCAACACTTACATAGGTTTCTCCGCTTCGAAGGGGTCCAAAACCTTGCGTTATGGAATCTCCCATCCACAAAACTTTTTCATTCTTCTCTACGGGTTTAAATTCTCCGTTTATCTCAAATTCACGTATCAGTACTGTGGCATCTGCAGCCAAATAAACCACTACTGTCTTTTCTCCTTCGGGCAGTTCAAAAACAAGCCTTCCCTCTTTCTGCAAATCTTTAACATAATAAATCTGGGTAATCACTCCGTCCACTGCCACTTCAAAAGAGTCAGGAGAGCCTATCCACAGGATTTTGTAATCGAAGGAAATCTGTGTTGCAGAGGTATGGAATTCTAAAGTTTTTGCGGTGGATGCTTTGCATCTGTCATACCAGAATTCGGAAACTCTTTCAAAGTAATCCATCTGCTCTTTGGTGTACTGGAACGCCTGCAGATAGCCATCTTCCACTTCCACAATATCCAAGGCGCCATAATAAATTGTCTTTAATTGTTCGTTTGATAATATCATTTGCTATACTCCTTTTTGAAATAATAAATCCGTAAAAACACTTGCCACTATTATAACACGGATTTGTTTATTTCGGAATTACTATTATCATCATATTCGATAACTTCTGAAGTATATTTCCGGCCCATATCATGTCTGATTTTTCTATTCTTAACGGAATCAAAAATAATTGAAAAATCATAGTCCTCCGGGTACAATTCCGCCGCCTTAACATGCAGCTTTACCCGTTTATGATTGATCCATATTTTTCTGTCTGCCACCTGTACACGGAGCACTCCCTTTTCATTGACCGGTTCGCAGACTATACCGATTTTTTTGTCCGGAAGAATCATAACACTGTCGCCTATCTGATACTTAACTGTTAACGTACTGTCTATATGGGGTTTTTTCACTTTTTTCAGCTTGTTTCCATTCTTCTTTTGAAGTGATACATCGGTCTGAAATCTGTAATTTTTAAAAGCTTCGTCCCCATAAGCCGCCGATACTGCCACCTTCAGCATCTCCCTTGGCATTCCAAGCCGGTCCGCAATATAAAAGGCGCAACTTTCCCCGGCCTCCCCTATTACCATCTGATAGGTCGGCATTAAAGTTTCTTTATCAAAGGTCATTCTTGCATTTACAATGTCTTCTGTCTTGTCTGCATACTCCTTTACTTCCGGATAATGGGTTGTCACAAGGAAATTGGCACCACTTTTCCTAAGTTCTTCCAATATGGCAATGGCGATACCCATTCCCTCTACCGGGTCTGTACCGGAACCAAGCTCGTCCATAATAACAAAACTGTCTTTACTTACTTCTCCTAATATCTGCAAAACATTTTTAATATGGGCAGAAAAGGTGGACAGATTCTCCGATAAATTCTGTCCGTCTCCGATATCGCACAGGTATTCCGCATTCATACAGATATCTGCTTTTTTACAGGTTACATGCAATCCGCACTGCGCCATAATACAGTTCAGCATCACCGTTTTAATGGCCACGGTTTTTCCACCGGTATTAGGACCTGTTATAACAATTCCCCGGTTCGTCTCCCCAAGACTGAATTGTAGAGGAACATTAACTGCCTTGTCCATCAAGGGATGTCTGGCATCTTTCAAAACAATTTTTCTCTCAAGGTTAATCTGTGGTTCCACACAATCCAATTCCAGACTTAACTTGCCTTTTGAAAAAATGAAATCCAGTTTTTCAATCAACCGCATATTTTCCTGCATTGCCGGTGCCGCATCAGATACCATTGCTGTCAGCGTATACAGGATTTTATATATCTCATTTTCTTCCTCTATTTTCAGAAGCTGTATCTGTTCAAAAAATTGTGCCACCCCGGTTGGTTCCACAAAAATGGTATTTCCGGTAGCAGACTTATCGATTGCGCTTCCGGATATTTTGTACCGATATTCCTTTTTCACCGGAAGACAGATTCTTCCGTTTCGGGTTGTATAGTAGCTATCCGCCATACAATCCTTATTGTTTCGAAGAATCTGTTCTGCCTTTTGCTTCATCTGTTCTTCACAGCGGATGATTTGCATCCTGATTTCATATAACTCCTTAGAGGCATGATCGTCCACCAATTCGCCCCTAATCTGCCGGATAATCTCCTGGCGCAAATCTGTTTGCTCATCCAGATTCTCATCATAATAAGCAATGGGATTTTCAAATTGCTTTCCACGGGCCAGATAGGACTTTAACCGTTCTACTATAATTAAAACCCTTTGAACCCTTTCCAATTGGTAGGGCGTCAGACAATCTCCCTTTTCGGAAATTTCCAGAATTTCTTTAATCTCTGTCACATCCTGCAACGGCGGATTTCCCAGTTTGTCAATCAACTCTCTGCTGTTTGTGGTGTCCCGCAACTCTTTCCGCAGTGCATTTTCATCCAGAATAAAAGTGACTTTTTTAATTTGTTCTTTCGCACTTTCCGTGACAGCCTGACCACACCAGAGTTCTTTTATCTTATCAAATTCAATCTGCTTATCAATCACTCGTCTCACTCCTTCTTTCTATACGGATCATGATAAAATTCAATAACTTATCAAGTCCCTTATCAAAATATTCTTTATCTTTTTCTCCATAGGGATTTCCTGACAAAAACCAATCTTCCCAGGCTTTATCATAGCATTTTCCTTCTGAAACTTTTATTTGTATGTCCTCTTTTAGTCCCTTTCTTAAATGTTCCTTCCACCAGGAAACCGTATGAAACAAATCGGCATCATCCCCCTCTGCCCATTCTCTTAAAAGACTAATATCCTTATCCGTCAGATTCTCTTTCAATCCCGGAACAACAATCATAATTAAGCCGCCCTTTTTAACATAGGGCAAAATCTTCTCCTCAAATACTCCTTCCTCACAGCCAAAATAGTGATAGGAATCCACGCTCACTATGGCATCGAAGAACTCCTCGGCGAAGGGAAGATTTAGCGCATCACCATAAATGGGAATGATCTTTTGTTCCAATCCGTTTTCCTTAACCCGTTTCAAATTATCTGTTGGGGAAATCCATAAATCCAGAGCGTATACACTATCTGCTTCCGTTTCCTTTGCAAGGAAAACAGATGTCATCCCCTTACCACACCCCAGGTCCAATATTCTTTTGTTCTTTAGGTCATCACGGCTACCGGCTATCAACTCATCCAACAATCTGAGAGAATTTGGTCCCATCAAGTAATCCTTTGTAAAAAATCTGCTGTATTTTTCACACCGGTCTTCTTCTGTTTTATTTGCTGTTAAAAATCTTTCTGTTATTTCCTTTTTTATTTTTTCTACCTCCGCAACATTATCTTCAATAAACAAATACTCGATCTTTGGCCCTTGTTCTACGGAAGTAACCAATATGCCGATAGGTTCTTTTCCGGTAAAAAGCACATAGGGCGTTTTATCCAGTGACTCACAAATCTGTTTCAAGTTGGCTTCCGCCTTCTCAGGCAAATATTCTTTAAACTTTGCTTCAAACATTTTAGGGTGGTGGGTGGCATATTCATAATGATATCCTTCCCTGTCATCATACGCATTTGGATAGGACCACTGACAGGGCTGGCACACCTTTGTTAGAGGAGGAAAATTTTTGTCCAGTTCTTCCAAGGCCTCCCCTGTAAGCTCATCGCAAACCGAAGACTCTATAAACTTTCCACCTTCGATATGCAGCCCGTTTTCCACAAGCTCTAAGCCCATAAAGGCATCACCGGTATTTCCCTCGATATCGGTAAGCCCAAAATCTCCCGCTCTTTGGAACCCAAACTTGGGATAATAATAAGGTTCTCCGAATATCACAATTCCTCTAAAGCCAGCTTCCTTCACAAGGGGAATGGTCTCCTGCAACAATCTGCCGCCAATTCCCATGTTTTTATATTTATGGTCCACACACAAAGGTCCAAAGGATGCTATGGTGATTTCCTCTTTGTCAGTCCGTATCTTTGCTTTAAAATACATAATCGTTCCTACTATTTTTCCATCAACCAGGGCCACTCTGCTAAGCTCCGGAAGATAATCCTCATGGGTTCTAAGCTTATGTACCAGAAGATGTTCATCACATCCGGGACCATATACGTTATAAAAGGATCGTCTTGTCATAGCTTCTGTTTCAAAATATTCAGTTGTTCTTTCTTTTCTGATTTCAATATTCATGATATTTTCTCCTTTCTTAATCCGATTGGCACCCGAAAAAAATAGACCACGGATATGCTTCCATGATCTAAAGAAAAAAAGCATGACCGGGTCATGCTACCTATACTATAAACACAAATAACTGTTATTTTCTCCTATTAACAGAACCAATTTATGTCAAGTATCATGAAAGCATAAAAAATAGGGCTCGCAATGTGCCAACCTCTCATCCATATGTTGCTCTTATAAATATAATCTCGATACTTGAATAAATTGTCCTCCAAAGACATGTGTTTTTGTAGTCTGATTATAGCATATAGCTTTTTTCTTTGCAAGACAAAGAAAATATTGTTAAAGTAAAAAGTCCCTTTCACCAGACTTACATCTGATAAAAGGGACAGTTCTTCCTTATTGAGTATCTCTTGCCACGCTTTTGCCCTTCCAGCTTCCTTTCCGCCATCTAAGCAACGCTATAACACCTCGCAAGCACTCATCTGCAGCAGTTCCCATAAAGACACCTGCCACACCTAAAGATAGCAGAACACCACAACTGTATCCTACGCTAATACCTACTCCCCACATAACAGCCATACCGATAAACACGGGGAACAGAACATCTCCTGCCGCTTTCATACTGTTAATAATGCAAAGGTTAAGGGTTCTGCCGATTTCAATTACGATTCCGACCATTAAAACCTGACGTACCAATATAAGAGTATCCGCATCACAATTAAAAAGCTTCAAGGTAATAGGACATATCAGAACATTTAGGGCGGCAATGCCAACGGACACGGGAAGGGATGTCCATAAGGTTTTCATCACTCGTTTATCTGCCGCCTCTTCACGTCCTGCACCAACTAAATGCCCGGTGACAATTTGAGTTGCCTGAGCCATGGCATTTGAGAATACGACCGAAAAAGACATTAGGGTATTTGCGTACACTTTTGCATTTGCTGCCGTGGCTCCCATAGGATTGATAAAGGACAGCAAAATCAACTGATAAAAAGTATATGCCATATTTTCACCCGCTGAGGGGATACCGATGCGAAGCATCTTTATTAATATTTTCATCGGGAAAGGATTCAAAGCTCTAAAGGAAAGCTTACCAATCTTTAACCGGAAGAAGATTACAAATGCTACTGTCAAAGCTATTGCCCTTGCCGCCACAGTAGAAATCGCAACACCTGACACACCCAAATTCAAGAATTTGAGGGGGCCGTACAAGAACAACCAGTTACCGATAATGTTAACCACATTTACCGCCAGGGAAATATACATTCCCACTCTGGTATAACCATGGCATCTGAGAATTTGTACCATTACGTTATAACCGGCCTGAAAGAAAATAAATCCGCCAACTATCTTGGTGTAACTTACCGCTTCGTTTATCTGACTGGCATCTACCTTTAACAGATTCATCAATCCATCTGCTGCAAATAGTGCCACCAGACTCATTACAATTCCCAGTGCAAAGTTAAAAATTACAGCCAAAGAATATATCTGATTCATATTCTCTGTTTTTTTAGCACCCAAATACTGTGCAACTACTACACCTGTTGCTCCGGCAATAACATTGAACAGAATGATGAACATAAACATCATCTGATTTGCATTTCCCACTGCTCCTACTGCGTTTTGGGAATAATTACTAAGCATTACTGTATCAACATTGCTAAGCAAAATATTTAGCAATAGTTCCATGAAAATCGGACCTGCCAGTAAAAGCATGGAAGTTTTTTCATTTATTTCCAATAGCTTCCGTTGATTTATACGTCCCATTCTTTTTTAACCTGCTCCAGTCTATCAATCAATTTATCACACCATGCATCAAATTCCGGATCTTCCACCTGTTCCTCGGGATGACTTAATACATATTCTACTACTCTACGGATTCCCTGCTCCCCACGGATGGTTGTGGTAAATCCGGGAACAACTCTTTTTATCTTGGAATTGTCAAATACCACCGTGTTTGACTTGTCTCCTATAAGACCGCCGGTAAAATCATACTTGCTCACTGCTGCCAGAAAATCGGAGGCTACGTAATAGGGCTTAAACTCTACGCCAAGCGCATCCGCTACCAACTGATAAATCTGATTCCATGTCAGGGATTCGTCAGAAGTAATCTGGAATGCTTCCCCGATTGCATGGGGATTTCCAATCAGTCCGATAAATCCTTTTGCAAAATCTTCGTTATGTGTAATGGTCCAAAGAGAAGTTCCGTCACCGTGTACAATAACAGGTTTTCCTTCCATCATTCTCTTTAACACCTGCCAGCTTCCCATATCTCCATGTACACCCATAGGCACGGACCGTTCACAATAGGTATGGCTGGGTCTTACGATTGTTACCGGGAAGCCTTCCTCCCGATACATTTTAAAAAGGAATTCCTCACTGGCAATTTTATTTCTGGAATATTCCCAATAAGGATTTGCCAGGGTAGTTGCCTCTGTTATGCGGTAATCTCTCACCGGCTTATGATATGCAGACGCAGAGCTGATATAAATGTACTGTTTTGTCTTTCCTTTAAACAAACGGAAATCTCTCTCTACCTGTTCTGTCACAAATCCGATGAACTCACAGACACAATCAAAGCTCATACCTTCTAATTTCTTTGCGGTTTCCGCCTCATTGTTCACATCTGCCTGAATCAGTTTGATATTTGCAGGAAGTCCTTCATTGCGGTTTCCTCTGTTTAACAAATATACCTCATGCTCTGTCTCTGCCAACTGACGTGTAATGGCTGTGCTGATAGTTCCTGTTCCACCGATTAATAAGATTTTCATATAACACCTCTCTACAGGCTTGCATGTGCTGCTATCTTGTAAATTTCAGCAACGTCCTTTGCTTTCAGATTCATAAATCCGCCCAGTTGTCCGTCGCCTACGCCTAATTTCTCAACCAGTACAGGGATATCCTCTTCCTTTGCACCCAGCTCTTCAAAATTGATAGGCATCCCAATGTCATGTAAAAACTGACGGAACGCTTTGATTCCTGCTTTCGCAGTGTTTTCGGGATTGTTCTTATCTAACTCACACTCAAACACTCTGATTGCCATCTGGACAAAACGGTTCACATCATGTTTATAAACATATTCCATCCAAGCCGGCATTACTACTGCCAGGCCTGCCCCGTGAGCTACATCATAAAGGCCGGACAATTCATGCTCCAGTTTGTGACTGTTCCAATCCTGGCTTCTTCCTACACCCACAATATCGTTATGCGCCACTGTACCTGCCCACATAATGTTTGCACGGGCTTCATAATTATTAGGGTCTTCGATGACTCTGGGTGTTTCCTTTACCATGGTCTGCAAAATTGCCTCACATAATCTGTCGGTAATCTCTACCTCGGGAGTATTTGTAAAATATCTCTCAAATACGTGCGCCATAATATCTGTAGCACCACAAGCTGTCTGATATGCCGGAAGAGTACAGGTCAGTTCCGGATTCAAAACGGAAAATTTAGGACGTAAAATATCGGACCCAACGTCTCTCTTTAACATTCCATCTTCTTTTGTTACAACGGAAGCCCCGCTTCCTTCACTTCCTGCTGCCGCAATGGTTAAAACCGTACCGATGGGAAGTGCTTTTGTTACGTGACATTTTCCTTCATAGAAATCCCAGAAATCACCTTCATAGTAGTAGCCCAAGGCAATTCCCTTTGAGCTGTCGATACAGGAGCCGCCACCTACGGAAAGAATGAAGTCTACATTCTCCTTTCGGCAAAGCTCAATACCTTCATAAATTTTTGTATCTCTGGGATTGGGCTTTACACCGCCAAGTTCAACAAAAGGAATTCCTTCTGCCTCCAGGGATTTTTTAACTCTATCCAATAAACCGCTGCGGACTACAGAACCGGAACCATAGTGAATCAAGACTTTTGTTCCGCCGTATTTTTTTACATATTTTCCGCATACATTCTCTGTACCTTTTCCAAAAACAAAATCTGTGGGACTGTGAAAAGTAAAATTTTCCATATCTGTCTCCTCTCTTTTATTTAAACAACATAAATTTTCACCTTCATTGTAGAATTTTCGTTATTCTATTGATATAATATAATCATTCAAAAATAGTCAAAAAATATCCTGGAGGTGCTTATGAACAACTTATTCGAATACGGCGACATCATTAATCACCCTATCGAATGTTTTTATTTCAACTCCGAAGAACGCGAATACCCTGTACGCTCCCACTGGCACTTCCATATGGAGATTATTTACATGCTTGAAGGGACCGCACAGATTACCGCAGACAACGTGGAATACGAACTTTCCCCAAACGATATGTTTCTTTTTCATCCCCAATCGGTTCATATGATCCGTTCTAAAGCACCGGTCAAATTCGCGGGACTGAAGTTTGATCCAAATGCCATAGATGTTTCCTCTTCCCACCTATACAAATTCCGTAACATTTTCCGGAATGCCAGGGATAATCATATGCCCACTTTATTTAAGGCTGATTTTTGCAACCGTCATGATGTAGGAAAAATTCTCGAGTGTTGTTTGTATGAAAACGACCATATGGAATATGGATATCATCAATTGATACGTGCAAAAATAAGCGAACTGTTAATCGGAATTATCCGGGACTGGATGGGACAAGGCTTCCAGATTGAAAATTCCACCCCAAAATCAGACAACTACGATATTTATACCATTACAGAGTTTATCGATAAAAACCTGCACACCGGCATACAGATTCCCGATATTGCGAAAGCCTGCAATATGAGTTATTCCTATTTTGCAAAAAAATTCCCTGCAATTTACGGAAAAACCTGTAAGGAATATATTGACGAAATGCGCCTGTACAAAGTAGAAGAATTTCTTCTCTTTACAAATTATGATTTAAATTACATTGCCCAGGAAACCGGATTTTCGGATTGCAGCCACATGATTAAAGATTTTAAAAAGCACCGTGGTATCACCCCCAAAAAATTCCGGGACGGACAATAATACAACTCAAAAAAAGGAGTAACTTGTAAATCAACAAGCTACTCTTTTTCTATTCTTAATATTTATAAAACAATTTAATTCGCAGGAAGAGATAATACCATCTTCTCTCCTGCCGGATGCTTTTCAAAAGTGATTCTCTCTCAAGGATACTTTGCTCCAGCACTTCCTCCGGCACCATATCACACCGGTATAGGTATTCCTGATAATACTGCATAAACACAAATTCTTGTTTCTCTTTCAAAAGATCCGGAAATCTCTCACACAGCTTATCCTGCAGTTCACTTAAAGTTTCGTTTTCTGCTCTCTTACACCCTAATTTCTCACACAACCACAAATTTCGTGCCACTTCCACCAAAAACTTCTGCTCTGTGGTCATACGGCTATACTTTCTCTTTAACAGGATGCTTTCTATCCAAAGCGTCAATACACCGGTTGCCCCTACAACCAATACCCCGATTGCCAATATGCGAAATCGCTTTGCCCAACGCTCTCTGATTTCTTCTTCGGATGGTCCTTCCGGTTCCGCCGGTTCCGGTTCTTCCGATTCTGTTTCTTGCTCCTGGTCCTCTGACTCTTCAGGAAGGGCGGTTTCTTCTTCCGCAACTTTTACTTTCCAGCCTTTATTTCTGATTGCACCATATCCGGGTGTAGGTTCAAAAGCAATCCAGCCTACCCCTTCTACATATACCTCCGGCCACGCATGAATCATATTGGAGTTTACTTCAACCTCTGTTTCCGCTGTCATAGGTACGCAGTATCCCTGCACATAGCGGGCCGGATACCCCAGATCCCGTGCCAATATTACAAATGCAGTTGCAAAATAGGAGCAATAACCTTGCTTTTTCTCCAACATGAAGTATTCCAGAAATTCCTCTGACGAATCTATATCCTTCGGATAGTCCCCGGGGGAAATGGTATATTCATAAGATGCCAACTCTTTTTCCAACGCAAACAACTTCTCCATATCGCTTTGGCAGCCGTTATATACGTCCTGCAGGTATGCTTCCAGTTCCGCTGAAATGGCAACATCCCCTCCATACATCTGCTCTATTTGTCTTCTGTAATCTTTTAGTGCTTCCATACTGAAAGCTTCGTTATCTGACAGGGAGTAGGTTTGAAGCACTTCTTCCCAAACCGCTTCATCATCCTCTTCTGCGGTCATCAACATATTATAAAATTCAGGATTATCAGCATTTAACTGAAAATAGGATACGTCATAAGATGTACCTTTCCCTTGTTTTTCTTCGAACATCAAATCCCGCCCGTTATACACATACTCTGCATTGCCCACACTATACAATTTGCCCGGAGCAAACAAATAAGCAGTCTTTAAGCGTTCATAGTTAATTGTCAATTTTGAAAGATAGATATAATTTGTAAAGATAGCATCTTCCCTGCGTCTAACGGCATATTCCGTCTCCAGCCTGTCAAAGGGCATTTCCCGTAATGTGTTTTCTATAGTCTGATTCCAGTTTTGTCCGTCAAATGTATCATAGGTTTTGCCGGTAAGATAAACGTTTATCTTTTTTCCTCTTTCCCTGTAGATAGTGAGCACGTGTCTACGGTTCTCCACAACATCTCCCGAGATACCTGCGTCCTCTGAGAAACCGGTCATGGCTATACCAAAATCATCCTCTCCGTCCCACATAAGATTCTCTACAAAGAGGGATATCTTTTCACTGACATTGGCATATATCTTTTTCATTACCGGCCAGCCATAGGGTTCCGCAGGCGTGGGAAGACACTGCACCAGCAGAAAATACAATACCAGGAAAGGGGTTAACCACAAAATATATTCCCGTCCATCCCTAAATTTTCTGCGTTTCCAATAATCCTGCAATCTTTCCACATAGCATAGCAGAATAAACAGAATGGCAAACACCACCCCCGTGGCACCTACTTTTTCTTTTTGAAACAGACACACCAATAGTCCAATCAGTACACATACACCGGCAATATCACGGATAAGCTTTCTTTTTTCCATAAATGCTGCTGCCAGATATCCTCCAATGCTAATGAGTACTATCTGCACCAGTTGATATCCGACGCACTTCTCCGGCAGGAATGTACCAGTTCCTCTCAGCCAACTAATATAATCCCTATAAAATCCGGACATTTCCCCTTCTCCTTGCAGAGGAAGGATAATTCCCATTAACAGTACGAACACGCAAACACTTATGATTTTCAAGTTCGTGCCGCCATAGTTCATAAATGCCAACATCCCTATGGCCACAGACCAGACCAGTATATGAAAAACCGTGATCTCCGGTACGCCAACAAATAAGCCCAAACCAGTTATTACCATACCGGACAAAATGATTGCATACAATATGCGATAGCCTATGGGATATGCCGTTTCCAATACTTTTTTTATCATAATATCTCCTCCGGATCTCCCTCTATCGGCAATACCTGTATCTTTAAACGGCTACTACCTTGCGCCATGTACTTTTCCGCATTTCCATCACTTATAACATACAGCAATATGTTAAAACCCTTTTCCGTCATCTCTCTAAGCAGATACATCAAAGCGTCTTCCGGTTCATAGGATACTAAAATCACTGTACCTGCCTGCCATAAAGTTCCACCTTCCCACAGCTGCTTTAACACCCCGGGTAAACTTCTCTCTTTGTTAAATACCACATGCGCAGTCTCTTCATACAATTGGTCATACTGGTCTATTCTGCTTACCCTTCGCTGATAAATATCAGACTGGTCTGCATATACCGTATAGGGAATGTTTTTGCCCGCAAAAAACACACCTAATGCCAACACCGTTTCCAGAATCCGGTTTTCCAATGGCATATAGATGTACATATCTTCGCTATATCGTTTTGTATCATAAAGAATCGCTATGTCCTGCTTCTGTTCTCCCAGCAACAATCTGGTTTTTAACTTTTGCTCTTTTGCCGACAATCTCCAATGAACCAATTTCAAAGGATCTCCGTCGATATAATCTCTGGTAATGACATCCGGCCATGAACGGTTTTCTGCTGTCTCCAAATTGCTGATGTTGATTACGTCCTCCAGACTTTTTATCTCCTGCATATGTACGGTGCGGGGATATACCAGTGCTTTTATGGTCCCGGGGTTTTTATACCGGAAACGGAACAATCCAAAAAAGTCTGTGATAATCACTTCCCGGACACCCACCTCGTATTCTCCCCGATATCTGCATACCAGCTTGGTATGATACTTGTGCCGGTCCCCCGGTGATAACTCATACTCCTCATTGTCCGGCATGTCTGCCACATAAGACAATCCGGAGAACAATTTAACCCTAATACTTGCAAATGCAAAAATGGTTTCATTGGGAAGAACAAAATAGTAAGGCATTGGCTGTTTACATACTATGGTTCTGCTCTCAATTTCCTGATATATACGAAACTGTGTAAACACCAGAATAAGATATACCAATGATACCACCGGAATCATGGTAATCGACCAAAAGAAACCATAGCTGACAGGTCCTCCGTAAAAAGAAATTCCTATCACAGACAATATCCATAACAGTACAAAAATACATCTACGTATTAACATTCTAATCTCCTACACAGGAATCTTAGCCTTCAGTATCAAGCTCTTTAATAAATTTGCCGTATCCGTTTTTGCAATTCTGGCTTCCGATGTAAGTATCAGTCTGTGAGACAGAACATCCTCCGCCACCCTCTTTACATCATCCGGTTTTACATAATCTCTCTTTTCTAAAAAGGCTGCTGCCTGGGCACTGCGCACTAAAGCCAGTAATCCACGGGGACTCACGCCATACAGAAAACTTTTTTCCTTACGGGTATGTGCTACAATTTCCTGAATATATCCCAGTACCGATTCTTTTACCTCCACTTTGGATACTTCTTCCATCAGCCCCAGTATATCCTCCGGACCACATATGGTTTCTACCGTATCATAGCCCTTTCCCTGTAAAAATAGAGTCGCCATTTCTATCTCCTGTTCCTTTTCAGGATATCCGATGGACAGGCGCATCATAAAACGGTCCATCTGGGCTTCCGGCAAAGGATAAGTTCCCAGAAAATCTACCGGGTTCTGAGTTGCGATTACCAGAAACGGCTTGGGCAGGGAATAGGTCTTATCATTTACCGTAGCCTGTCCTTCTCCCATTGCCTCAAGCAGACTGGACTGGGTTTTGGGGGAGGTACGGTTGATTTCATCAGCCAACAGTATCTGATTCATGATAACACCATCTCTATACTCAAACTCACCGGATTTCATATTATATACAGACATTCCTACAATATCTCCGGGCAGTGTATCCGGAGTAAACTGGATTCTTCCCATAGAACATCCCGTCACCTTTGCAATGGTTCTGGCAAGAGTAGTCTTTCCCACCCCGGGAACATCCTCCAAAAGGATATGGCCACCTGCCAGCAGGCAAATCATCACTTTTTTAACCACATCTTCTTTTCCTACAAATACACTGTTAACCCTATCTATTATTTTCTCCGTCAATTCATATCTTGCTTCGTTTATCATGGGAACACCTCCATTTTTTCTTAATCCATATTCACTGTCTTTCCGGCTAATCATTCGTATGGAATCTTTTTACAATTTCTTTGTAAAACAAATAATCCTGTTTGCTTCCTCAAATCCCATGGCAATATGGAACTTTAAACTATCCTCGTTTTCCAATTCGCAGTCACTGGCAAACTCGGTACAACCCATCTCTCTTGCATAATCTTGACAGGCACGCAACAATTCCTTTGCGATACCCTGTTTTCTTTCTTTTTCCGATACAAAGATGCCTTCCAAATATCCAACAGGGCTGCTTTCTGTACCTTCCACATAATCATGGCGCAAGCCACACTGGGCAAAGCCCACTGCTTTACTGTTTTTCCATGCCAGGAATACTGCTCCTCCGTCTTTGATATATTCTTCAAATCCTCGCTTATGCTCTTCTACCGTGGATGAGGTCCACATTTGCACTGCTAATTCTGCTGCCGCGACTGTTTCATTAAGTGTTGCTTTTTTAATAGTCATTTTTTTCCATCCATTCTACTGATGTTCTCAACGCTTCAATGGTTTTGGTTTCCAAAACACACCTTGCATTACAGTCCTTTGCCAATTTTAACCGTTCCGTCAAATCAATCTCTCCGTCCCCCAGTGCCAAATGATTCTTTGGAGGATTTTCTTTTCCATCATGAATATGAAAATGTTTTAACTTATCCTTATGCGAAAGAATAAAAGGCACATCTGTTTCTTTTATTGCTTTTGAATGTCCTATATCCCATGTTAACACAAAACAATCACTTTCAAGCATACAATCTATGGCCCGTTTTTCGTATTCCCGAAATCCATCTGTATTCTCAATGGCAATTTTTATATCCGAATCACCTATCCACTCTTCGCAGGACTTTATAAAAAATCGAATGGCTGTAATGTATGTCTCAAAATCTCTCTCATACATCTGTACCTTCCTGTCCGGTAATGTGATATAAATCCCATGATGCATATGCATGTTTATGATTAGTGGTTGCTCTTTGTTCCCATACATATTCTTAAGTTCAACAAAGTGCTTTGCTACTTTTATGGTTCGCCTCACTGTTTCCAGATAGGCTTCCCTAACTATCGGATTAAAATCCGCAATATTCAAATTTTCATCCAGATGAATAGTATAATAAATGCCTGCTTCCTCTGCCTTTTTATAAAACCAGTCCGTATTCTCCAGTTTATCTATCTGATACTCCGGAAAATTCATATTCAGTTCCATAAAAGACAGTCCCAATTCCTTGCATAAAGAGATGTTATCTTCCAGTGTTCTATTCTCAATTAGTGTGGGCATTCCAAAATTTCGCATATTCATTTTCTCCTACATACAGCAAATGACTGGAGCAACCAAGTAACTCTCGCGTTTCGCAGGTAGCTACATGATATTTAACAAAAAGCTACTCATATTTTACTATATCATATCCTATAAAGAATTGCTCTCTATTTTCATATATAAAAAGAGCAGCCTATCCATATACGATAAGCTGCACTTAATAACAAAACAATATATATCTCTAAATTAATGTAATACTTCTGTCAACACTTTTACCGATTCATGGTGCCGACTTTACAAATTTCATTAATCTTAGCCTGCATAATAATATAAGCTACTACCGGAATAAAAATAGCCAAAATCAGACATACTATTGACAAATTAGATGAAACACCCACATAGGCTGCCTTTTTGTCAATTCTCTTGGCACTCTTGTAAACCCAGTAAATGTTATAAAAGGGAACAAATAAACATAACAATAATTTTGTTACAGGGTTTCTATCTTCTTCACCCGGTACATTATTTGAAGTACGGGTTACTCTGTAATTCCATATGTATGGCCAGAAAGCCGCTCCAAAAATAAGTAATAACACATGGCAAACCATTGGAGTATAACCATCCTTAGACTCTATAGCCTTTTTGATGATAAAAATATAACCCACAACACACGCGCACAATATCGCAAGCAACAATAAACACAGAAACAGCATTACAAAGATAGCAATCATTTATACTTCCTCCTTAGTAAATTATTATAATACATAATTCATACTATCAATAATAAAGGAGGGTGTCAATATTACATCCGGCAGCCTGACTAGGCATACCAGGTGCATATATTACAAAAAACTAACCAATTAAAGCCTTTACTTCTTCCATGGAGGTGGATTTAGTAACAATGGAAATCTAGAGTTGGTGATAACAGAACATGCGCTTGCTTCTCTTAAAATTCTAAATTAGTATCTCAAATCCTCATCTACTGATCCAATTTCTGGTTTTTCTTTGCAATGGTAATGGTACGTTCCCTATCCCCTCTCGCCTGGCAAAACATCTCTACTACTTCTTCATTTTCCATAACTCTTTTGACTTCATAAAGTTTTCCCATATCAGCAAGATAATAGCCTATGACTTCCTCTTCGGTTGTTCCAGAACATTCTTTAGACCACAAAGTTCTGCTTCCTGTCGTCCAGAACACACTCAACACCATAGCCACAACCGCAATATAAAATACACCATATATATACTCTACCGATATTACCAAAATAATAGCAGTTACATAGTAAAGAACCAATGAAACACATTGTCCCCAAAGCTTAAGATCAAAAAGTCTTCGTTTATAATCATTGAATTTTTTCTTTAAATATAATTGCTGGATTACACTGACCTCTCCCCAGCCGAGAAGAATTAACATTATCACTCCAAAGAAGGGTTCTATAGCATCCAGGGTATGGGGTTGTGATTGTGCACCATATCCGCACAAATACAAAAATGCTACATTAAAAAGTACTGTCACGATGAAAATAATTATTTTAGTGTATTTTCTCATATTTTCTCTCCTTGCCAATCAATATCCCAAGTCCTCATCCACAAAAACTATATCGTACTCCACTCCCGTAGGCCTGTCTAAGAATATAGATAGATTTCTGCAAATGCGTTCCGGGCTTTGACAGTTGTAACATTTTTCTCCATTTACTGCACAGGGAGTTTTCCTATTCAAACGTTTTGCATTGAGAGGCGAAGCAACATTTCTCACACGATAAATGGCTTCTTCTAAAGTTTGCGCAATTTTGTTCCGGCCTATAACCAGAAAGACTTTTTCCGGGCCGTATGTAATTGCTGCCACCCGGTTACCGGTGTTATCCAGGTTTACGATTTCTCCTTTTTCGGAAACACCATTCACGGAGCTGATATATACCTCTGCTCTTGTGGCTGCAGTTCTTGTTTCCATAACAGACATGTGTGCAGGCTTCTCGTCGTGCCAATAAACCGTGTTATGTTTTGCAAGTAAAGGGAACAAATTGAGTTGATGTAAACTGACAGACCCACCAAAACCAACCGTTTTGCCATCAATGTGACTGTCTATGTAAGCGGCAGCATCTTCCTTACTGTCAAATACATTCACTTTATACCCCATGTTTTCCATATTCATTTTGATTTTAGTAAAATCGTACATTGGCATTACCTCATCTTAATAATACATATTAAACCCTATCTCAAGAGTCGTCGCATAAGTTTCCCCTGCCTTTTCCAGTGCCGGGAGAATGTAATCTTTATTGTATCGAACTACCGGAATACGGTCATATACTCTCATTCCCATATGTGTCAGTCCTCTTTCAAGCTGTGTCAGACATTCCAGAGTTCCCCGTCCGGTTCCTCCCGCACATGCCACGAGAATGCATCTCTTTTCTGCCAAGGAATGATTCACTGTAGCGTCGCATCTGCGTAATCTGTCAAAGAAAGCCTTGAAACATTCTGTCATATCGGACCAATATACCGCACTTATCCAGACGATTCCGTCCGCTTCGGACAGGGACTTGTATATGTCTGCGAAATCATCCTTAATAAGGCAGGTCCCATTCTTATTACAGGAACCCCATCCGTTGCCGCAAGCTCTGCAATGTTCAAGAGTTCTTTTGTTTAAGTGAATTTCTTCTACATCAGCCCCTGCGTTTTCCAAACCTTTCAGAAATTGG
>JAZNGC010000075.1:0-2943 GCA_045589155.1 Lachnospiraceae bacterium | reverse complement strand
GTAGGCGCAAAAAACGGTATGCTATTTAAAACCGCCGTTTCCCTGGAAAAGACGGGACAGGCAGAGATAGTGGTGCTGGATAAGACAGGTACCATTACCATGGGTGAGCCCAAGGTCACCGATATATATGCTACAGAAGGTGTGACGGAAGATTATCTGTTAGGACAGGCGTACGCCTTGGAACAAAAAAGTGAACATCCCCTTGCAAAAGCTATTGTAGATTATGGAAGAGAAAAGGGGATAACAGCAAAAGAAGTAACCGGGTTTATGGCACTGACAGGCAATGGACTTACCGGGAACTTAGAGGGTAAAAAAATTACCGGCGGTAATTGGAAACTGATAAACAGTATAGTAAATGTGCCAAAGGAGGTACAGGATAAGGCAGAAAGCTTTTCGGAAGAAGGAAAGACACCGTTGTTCTTTGCAGAAGAGGACAAATTACTTGGAATCATAGCGGTTGCGGATGTTATGAAGAACGACAGTCCCAGGGCCATAAAGGAATTGCAAAATATGGGAATCCTGGTAGTGATGTTGACCGGAGACAACGAGAGAACAGCAAGGGCAATCGGGAAATGGGCCGGTGTGGATGAAGTGATTGCAGAGGTACTACCGGATGGAAAAGGAAATGTAATCCGCAATCTGCAGGAACAGGGTAAGGTAATTATGGTAGGAGACGGTATGAATGATGCCCCGGCACTTACCATAGCCGATATAGGAATTGCCATCGGCGCAGGAACAGACGTGGCCATTGATGCGGCAGATATAGTACTCATGAAGAGCAGCCTCATGGATGTTCCGGGGGCAATCAGACTAAGCAAGGCAACGTTGCGTAATATTCACCAAAATCTGTTTTGGGCGTTTTTCTACAATATAATTGGCATTCCTTTGGCGGCAGGACTTTGGATTCCTGTGTTTGGCTGGGAACTAAATCCCATGTTTGGAGCGGCTGCAATGAGCCTTTCCAGTTTTTGCGTAGTAACAAACGCATTGCGGCTCAATCTGGTTAACGTTCATGATACAAGGAAAGATAAGAAGAAAAGAAAGAGAAAGAGTATGGAAAAGGAGACGAAGAAAATGGAAAGAACAATGAAAATTGAAGGTATGATGTGTAGACACTGCGAGGCAAGGGTAAAGAAGGTGCTGGAGGCACTCCCGGAAGTGACAGAGGCGGTAGTAAGTCACACCGAAGGAACAGCAGTTGTGAAACTTGGAGCAGAGCTTTCTGATGAAGTGTTGAAAAAGACTGTGGAGGATCAGGATTATATGGTGATTGAAATCCTGTAGAGCAATCTTAAAAGTGTTTACAGTGGGCAAAAATGCAAAAGCCGGAGCGTAATGCTCCGGCTTTTCTATATAAATGAAATGGAAAATTAATAAATCAAATTGGCTCTCTGCCGGTCCAGTAGTTTGTCCAGGCAGCTTTAAGGTCACGGTGACTGCGCTTTCCGATGTAGGTTTTCTTACCACCTCTAAAAAGGATTGCTTCATTTTCAATCATATTAATATGGGCAAGGTTGACTACCATGGAAACGCCACATAAAACAAAACGATTATCCTGCAATAATTCCTGTACGGCTTCCGAAAAGGTAACGCGGATGGTGGTGCCCTCTACATCTTTGTCATTTATCAAATGATATGTGATAGCACGCTTGTTTAAATCGGCATATAAGATACTGTCAAAAGAAAGCTTGATGTTGCCTTCCCGTGTTTTTACAATCAGGCTCTTAGTGGCGGAAGAAGGGATGGTCGCAATAACCTCATCCAAAGCGTAGAAAAAGGTCTCTTTTTTGATTGGCTTTACGATATAATTAAAGGCCTTTGCCTTAAATGCATCCAAAGCATAATCTCCGCTGGAAGTCAGATAAAGAATTTTTCCGTTGTAGCCCGCTTCACGCAAAGCAAGTCCCAGTTCAATACCATTCAAATCAGGCATCATGACATCTAAAATATAGATGTCGAACCCACCTATTTTTAAGGCATCGTCCATCAGGTCTTCCCCGTGAGTATATACGGAAAAAGAAATTTCTTGTTCCGTAGAGGCAACATATTCTTCTAAAAGAAGGGAAATTAATTTTCTGCTGATACTGTCATCATCACAGATGGCAATGTTCATCCGAATCACCTCCTATTATAAGAGTCTATATTTATTAATATACCACGCTGATTATGAAAGTAAAGTGAAAGTAAAGCAAAAAATGTGGAGAAATGTGGAGAAATGTAAAAAAATGTGTAAAAATGTGCAAATATGTGCAAGACGGCACAGAGGAGAATAATGTGATATAAATTACGTAGGGAGTACTTATATATATAAAAAGAAAAATATACAGTATAACAACGCTGTTGTGGCTTCGGTTTCTATGAGGGTGGAAATCGAGGCCTTTTCTTTAATTATGAGAGAGAACCGGACAAAAAAGTTGCATTTAAAAATTTTTTGTGTTATAGTCCTAATCATCAAATCAAAGAGGATAAAAGTATGAACACATTTTGCATGAACAGTTTAAGACGTAGAGAAAGAAGACGCAAATTCTTGTAATCATCGTTTCCCGCATGGTTACAAGAGTGTACGTCTTGTTTCTGTGCGGCCTGTGTTTAGAAATGTTATAGATACAGAACCGTAATAGATTTAGCAAAAAGCTAACTTTGTTGCGGTTCTTTTTTTATCCTATATAAAAAAATATGGAGGTTGGTATGAAAAAGAAAATTTGTCAGTATTTATCAAAACTATTAGTGGAGGTGTCGGAGGAAGAGTTGTTGAAGACAATGGAAATTCCACCGGAAGAGAAAATGGGGGATTTCGCATTGCCCTGTTTTGTGATGGCTAAGAAACTCCGCAAAAATCCGGCACAGATTGCAGCGGAACTGGTAGAGAAATTGAATGAGCAGAAGGACAGCTTAGGAATTGAGAAGGCAGAAAATGTAGGTGCTTATTGTAATATTTATTTA
>JAZNGC010000074.1:0-60541 GCA_045589155.1 Lachnospiraceae bacterium | reverse complement strand
TTCTGTGCCAGACAAAGCAAATATGCAGAAATACCGGCAATAATGGGTGAAAGAATCAAAAGTCCTTTTTCCACGGAGGGAACCTGTCCCAAATCAATGCCCATAAACATCAAATCATAGGTTCCGTCCACGATGTTCTGTCTAATAGCAGTAATCAATCCAATCAACAGAACAATCTGCAAAAATAACGGAATGATAGATGCAAAAGGATTGTAAGAATATTTCTTATAAATCTTGTGTTCCTCTTCCGCAATCATATCCTTATCACCGAAATAGGTAATCTTAGCCTGATTGATTTCAGGCTGCATCTTTACCATCTTGATTGAATTTTTCTGCACCCAGACCGAAACCGGTATCAGTATCACCTTACTGAGCAGGGTGAACAATATGATAGCTAATCCGTAATTCTTACAAATAGTATAGCACCAACCTAATATGCCATTGAAAATCGTGTAAATAATGTCCATCTTATGTTTGCTCCACAAAAGTTTTACTTATTCACCACAGAAATCTTTAAAGTCCTCATAGCCAAAGCAAGTTCACGGGCATCTGCGCTCTCTCCTCTGCTTTGGGGTGATACCGCATCAGGCAATTCAAATGTCAAAAGGATTTTGCCGTCATCAACGAACGCTGCGGGGATATAAATGCTCCTAATCTCTTCCCCCTCTGCAAAATAGTCCGCCACAACATTACCATTGACAGATACAATTACCTTTTTGGCACCGGCATAGGTAGAATAACTCATAATCAACTCCAGATCACCCTGTCCGTCAGCAATCTCCAGTTGCATTGATGCCACGGTTCCGTTCGTCCATGTATAGTTCCCTTCGTTAACAGAAAAACCACCCAATATATACTTAGAAGCAGTGTCCCCTTTCCCAAAAGAAATCTCTTTACCTAATGCATACTTTTTGTCCGCATTTATTTCAGCCGCTTTACGCGCATCTTCATCCGCCAAATAAATTTTCATGCTTTTTATGCCAAGTGCAAGTATTCTTTCGTCCAAGCTTTCGCCTCTTGACTTAGGAGACACAGCGTCCGGGAATTCAAACTGCAATCTGATTTCCCCATCGGAAATAAATTCTTTTGGAATTAAAACTACTTTCTCTTCCTCCCTGATTGCCTCATAATTTGCAACTTCATTATCATTGACCCATATTTTCACGCGCTGTTTCTCCCCATATATATGATACTTCATAGACAGCGCCAAATCTTCCTTTTCGTCGTTTACTCTAAACAACATGGCTGCACCTGTGCCATTTGTCCATGTGTATTCCTCACCATTTGTGGAGAAACCATACAAATAATAGTCATTTGCCGATATATCTTCACCAAAAGACAACTCTTTTCCTAAAGTATACGAAAAGTCTTTTTCAGCAGTAAAAACATTATCCGTCAGGACCAAATTATCCATGTTAAGCGCATTTCCAACCGACACATACTGTACCATATTAGGCAAATAGGCTTTGTCCCATGAATCATCCCACGAATAATACAGAAACCTTCTTTGACCTGCTTCTTGCCTCAAACTTTCTATATCTTCTTCTTCAACAACCTCTCCATTCAAAAGTTTTAAATAAATATCGTCTAAATAATCGTATGACATTTCATTATCCGATATCTTAAACTCGTGCTTTTCGTTAACATTTTTAATCATAAACAACGGATTCTGATTATATCCGGTGGAACCGTGATCTGCCATTATAATAATCGCAGATTTGTCATAAATTCCCTTTTCTTTTAATTCTCCCAAAAAAAATTCCAATATCGTAAAATTACCCGCTGCCACGTCATACACACTATACTCTGCTTTTGAATCCGAATTAAGATTCACATCAAAAGTATAAGGTCCGTGAACACCATCCGTATGATATACCCTGAAACTATTGTCATTATCACTTAACGAAATTCCTTCAGCGGTTAAGATTTCCCAAAACTCCAATACATTCATGGTATATCTTCGGTTTTCACCATCGCCTTCTTTTAACAGGGCAAAATCCGCCGAAGTTGTATAAAAATATTGTTTTAACTGATGCGGCATATAATTAAAAGCCACAAGCTTAAACATTTTTTGGACAAAAGCTCCATAATTTCCAATCTTATAGCTGCCTTCTTCCACATTCGTATACATACTATATTCCGAGTCTAGATAAAAAGGCTCAGTATATACCCCAATAGAATATCCGTCTTCTTTTAAGATATTATAAATCTCGTTGTCTTCATATGCTTTAGCCACATAATCATCATACGGCTTATCATTCGTATACCATTCTCCGGTCAAAAGCTGGGGCATAGCACCTCTTGTAGAAGGATATGCTCCTAATGTATCAGGATAATATGTAAAATCAGAAAACAATTCTCTATACTCATCTGCTTTTTCTGTCTGCAACATATCCTGCATAACAGAGGTGCCAAAAGTATCCAGGACAAATACAATAACATTATTGTTTTCAGACAGTTCAAATATATCCTTCGCTGTAACTACCATGTTATCGGCGGTACTTTGTTTTGATGTGGTATTCTGAAAGTACAGTGTGCCAATCGTCACAAGTTGCATCAATATAAGAATCGTGCAGACCAATCTGCCTGCAGAGTATATTTTTTCTTTTACCTTTAGGCAAATAAAAATTCCTGCGGTCAAACTCACCAATAAAAGCACTATACTTGTAATGGCATAAGCTGTATAACTGCCCCAATCTATATCAACACCATTGAGCACTCCGTAATTTCGCGGCACGTAGTTACCTTGAATATAGAAATAAAGCATAATGCAGAATATAAAGCCATAAATAGCATAGCTCCACTTTGTTTTCTGCAAAAAGGAGTTGATTAGATAGAGGATACAAAAAACTACCGCAAAAACCACCAATACAATTGGTAATATCTGCGTAAACCCAAACCAAAATTCTGTCCTATTTGCATAATAGGCTTCCAGCGGAGCAAAGATACAAACCATAAAACTGATTGCCAAACTGAGCAGCAACCAACTTTTCCCCTTTTCATCCGGTTTAAATTGTTTTCTTATATCTTTTTTTCCCATCCTCAGTATCCTTTCAACATCATATGCCTCACAATATTACTGATATCGCACATCCAACAACCGGACAGAAAGTTCCCTGGGATCGTTCTCTCCGCCCCTACCGGTTTTATTGCACACCAATTCAATCTCGTTCAACATATTTTCCGGTTCATTTACTATTTCAATCTCTCTGGTTCCGCACTGTGTAATTTCACATTCCTGCGTGATTGCGCCATTAACAGAAACTGTGATTGTTTGAGGCAATAAATTGGGTAACAAAGCTTCCGCAACAATAGTTACCTTTTTCACATATCCCGGCACCACCATTGCATATTTACTTCCAATCCAACCATCAGCATATTTTACCGGCATCTGTTTTTCCAACCATTTATGCTTATATGTTAAATATTTTCCTGCAAACTTTCTCACAGGCCAAATTGAACCGGCATGCTTTGTGTAAAAAGTGCTGGCTTTATATGACTGTACTCCGAGAGGATTTTCCTTGCCGCTGTATTTCTGCAATAATCTAATAATTTCCGATAAACGCTTATCACCGCCTGTACTGGTTTTTGTATCACCATACTCACGGGAACACGCTAATAATTCGGGAATGTATTTCACCTCACTGACTGCCGCCAGTTTAATCCACAAATCCCAATCCATACAGTAATGCAGGTTTTCATCAAGATAGCCCACACTCGCAAGCGTCTCTCTCTTAAAGAATGTCGCAGGCTGCATGATATAATCCCAGAAATTCACCAGTTTCCAATAATCAAATTCTTGAGTATACTCAAACACCTTAATTTTATCGCTTGCATCGTCAATAATATAGCCATCACCATACAGCAAACCTAATTTGTCATTTTTTTGAAACTCTTCCACCGCTTTACTGATGCAATTCGGTTCATACACGTCATCGGAATTTAACCATGCAACGATTTCACCGTGCGCCATTTTAAATCCCTTATTGATAGCATCGCTCTGTCCATTATCTTTTTCAGATATGTATGTAAGCCTGCCTTCATATTCCTTGATAATATCAAGCGAATTATCTGTAGAACCTCCGTCCACGACAATGTATTCTATATTATCGTAATCCTGTGACAGCACACTTTCGATTGTCTCACGGATAAATACCCCCTGATTATAAGAAGGTGTAATAATTGACACTAATGGTTTCACTATTTGCTTTCCTCCAAAATTATTTCGTTCAATATAAACGACAACTCTCTTTGGTCATCGCTCTTAGCAACCTTTGCCGGACAGAAAGTGTCGTTCATAATTAATTTCAGTCCATACTCTGCCACATGACGTTTCTTCTGAGGAATTTGTACGCTTCCTTCAAAGTTACCGATTTCACCAACAGTAATCTTACCAATCTTTTCTCCGTCCAATACAACTGCGATTTCCAACTTCTTCTCAAGTGGCCAAATATGGTTACCCTTTATTAAAATGTTCTCTTCCTTACCACTCAGTTTTACCTGCTTAACATATTCCTTCGCAACCCATGCATCCGGATACTGCTCCTTAAATGCAGGAGCCTTATTAACCAAAGATTTAAATCTGATAAATCTGCCACATCTGCTTCTAAGCAATGTTTTTAAACCGCTCCAACAATATTTGGGATTAGAAATATTAAACTTAATAAACAGTCTGAAATCATGCCAGTTAAACTTAAATCCTCTGGTACCTTCTGCCAAATAATCAGCATATCCGTCAATCCAGCTGATAGGAACATAGTTATAATGTTTCTTTACAGCTTTACATGTCTCCTCGAACACTTCTGTTCGTCTGGATAAGGTTTTATTTTCTTCATACATTCTTGATGTTGCGATGTAATCAGGAATATATGCGATTTTTCCTGCCTTCGCCATTCTAAGCCAAAGCTCGTAATCCATACTCAACTGATGTTCCACATCCAGCATACCGACTTTTTCCACAATTTCCTTTGTGAAGAAAGCAGACGGCTGACATATAATGCACATCTCAGCAAGACGGTGATAATCATACTTTTCGGTCAGGTATCTTTCCGTAATTTCTCCCTCTTTGCTTGTATAATATCCCTCGCCATATACCATATCGGTATCAGGATGTTCTTTAAAATAAGAAACCATCTTTGAGACAGCGCCTTCAAGGTACGTATCATCCGAATTTAACCAGCCTATAATCTGACCGTTTGCACGTCTGATGCCCTTATTTACCGCATCTGCCTGTCCCGCGTCCTTTTCAGATACCCAATGAATCCTGTCTCCATAGCTTTTCAGTATTTCAACCGTACTATCAGTTGAACCGCCGTCCATTACGAAATATTCTATATTGGGATAATCCTGATTCAAAACACTCTCAATTGTCGCCTTAATAAACTCACCCTGATTGTAAGACGGGGTAACAATTGAAACTAAGGGCATATCACCATACTTATCCACTTTTTCTTTCTTATTCTCATTCCAAATCTTTCTCAGATATGTCACGGTGTCTTCTGCGCATTTTTTCCAAGAGTATTTCTGCGCAACAACACTTCCCTTTTGAATTAATTCTTCACGCAACTGAGGAGATGACTCTAACTGATAAATTTTTTCAGCAATATCTTCCGGATTATAAGCATCAAAATACAGTGCCGCATCCCCTGCCACTTCCGGAATACTGCCGCACTCTGAACAAGCCACTGCAACCTTGGCTTTCATCGCTTCCACCAACGGAATACCAAAGCCTTCAAACACAGAAGGAAACGCCAAAACAGTTGCGTTAGCAAAAATATAAGGCATCTCTTCCTGTGGTAAATATCCTAAGTAGATGATGTCTTCACTTAAATTATTCTGTGAAATATAATCATCAATTTCCTTCTTTTGTTGTTTGCCATCGCCCGTAAATACCAATTTTAACTTTGTCTGGTATTTTTCTTTTAATATAGAATATGCTTTCAGCAGATTTATATGGTTTTTATGCGGCCAGGAATTTGCCGGATAGAAAATGTAATCTGCACCTATTCTATTTTTGTTTTCTTCTTTTCTGCTTTGCTCCATGGTCAAATCGAATACACCATCACTATTCAGATATGTCACGCATATCTTTTCATCCGGAACATTATATTTATCGATAATTGTCTCTTTGGAGTATTCTGATATTGTTAAAATTCCGTCCGCCTGCTTAAGCGTATCTGCAGTAGACTTTCTAATATCCGCCAATACTTTCTTTGAAAAATATTGTGGAAAGAATTCATGTTGCACGTCCAAAATAGATGCAACCGCCGGAACAGGACAATTGCCCGGCGCGATAAAGAATAACGGACAAAACATGATATCAATATTCTTGTAATCGATCCAAAATCTTAATTGTGTGTCCCTATCTTCCGTATCTTCAATATTTACAATTTCAACACAACCCATATCGGAAAATGTAGGAAAAGCCGTATTATTTGTAAATACGTACACCTTCAAATCTTCCATGCACGACATTTCCCGGATTGTGTTTCTTACATATTGCTCCGCTCCACCAATTTTACCGGGATATAAATTGGTTAGTATGACTCCCACTTTCATGACTGTTCTCCTATTTCCTTTGCATCCTTAAATATTTTCTTCCTTGATTGTCAATCTCTCAATAATAGCTAAACGTTCTTCCGCTGCCTGTTTAAAGATTTTATTTTCTTCTAACAATTTCTCAACATCAGATAGTCTCTCATCCGCAGCCTGCTTGAACTGTTCATTTTCCTTCAGCAGTTTTTCCACATCGCGCAGTCTCTCATTCGCAGCCTGCTTAAGTTGTTTGTTTTCCTCAAGCAGTTTTTCCACATCCGCCAGGCGTTCTTCTGACGCTTCTTTCAGCTGCTTATTTTCTTTCAGCAGTTTTTCCACGTCTACCAGGCGTTCTTCTGACGCTTCTTTCAACTGCCCGTTTTCTTTCAGCAGTTTTTCCACATCTGCCAGGCGTTCTTCCGCAGCCTGTTTCAATTTCTTATTTTCTGCCGCTAACATTTCATTTTCTGCATTTAGCTTTTTAACATCAGCAAGCCTCTTATCCATTTCCGCTTTCAAAGCCTCGAGCTCTGACAATAATTTCGAATTATCCTCTGTCAGTTTTTCAAGCATTTTTAACCGTTCATCTGCAGCATTTGAAAACTTCTCTTTTTCCTTCTCTTTATCATTCACCAACCCCGTCAACAGCTTTACATCTTGCAATATCTTCTTCCGTTCATTATCAATAGCTGCCCGTTCATCCTCTTTTTTATTTTTCTCATCGAAAAGGTGAATTAGCGCTTTAACAATACGTCCTCCCGAGACTTGATTCAAATATTGGCTGATTTCCTCTTGGGTATTCTCCAAAATAGGCTGTTTTGAAGCAAAAAGAAACATATCGTAATCATCACCGAAAAATGCCGGCTCAAAGATTACATTTTCGAAACCATATTTTTTTAACAAAGCCACAATGGCTTCCTTGCTATACAGATAAGTGTGCTGATCTTCAACCAACAAATGTTCAAATCGGGGTTTCTTCTCTAACATCTCTCCATATGAAAGCTCTGCATCATAACACGGCATTTGGAATATCAGTAATCCCTCTTCTTCCAATCTCTCACCACAGTCTTTCAGAAACTGCTCCGGGTGCAACAAATGTTCAAATACGTCAATTGCCACTATTCCTTGATATTTTTCATCACTAATGCTCAATTCACCACATAAGGTTCTTATCCCTAGTTTTTCTTCTATAAGTTTACAAATCTGGGGACTCAACTCAAAAGATGTTTGTTCAAAGCCACTTTCTTTCAAAACATAGGAAAACTGTCCCAGTCCACAACCCACTTCTGCAATTTTAGAACCCAGGTTTAAATATTTCAGGCATGTTTTCATCCAATAAGTTACTCGCTCCGGAATATACAAATCAATTAACTCATCAACACTTGCAACTCCGGCTTCCTTAACCATGACTTCTTCCCAGTAATTTTTACCGTACAAATCTTCTGTTTCCGATTTAATGTTACATATCTCATCCTCATAATCATGCTTTGATACCAAGACATTGCAACGTTCGCATTTGTAATAGCTTTTAGAATATTCAATTAAGTCACCATTTCCGCAGTAGCATTTATTCATTTTTGCCTCCATCAAATCAAACCAACAGAAAATACTCCTATACCTAACTCTCTATCATCAATCGATTCTGCGTTAATATCCATAGGCCTCCATTGCTTATTGACCACAAGTTCTATTTTTACCAAACCTTTTAGTTTCAAATCTGCCGGCAGGACAATCTCAGTATAATGTTCGCCCGATTCACAATATACAGTTAGTGCTTTTTCATCCTGAAGGAAAATTGCAACACTCATTCCTTCTCTTCCCTCTCCTGGCTCATAAACGTTCAGGTAATGAAGCACCAATTTTTCCGCATTATTTTCTTTTACATTAACGTAAAGCGTAGCCGTTTTCTTTCGCATCCAGCGGAAATTCTTTCCGCCTATAATCTCCTGACTATACCACTCGCTCTCATCGACCGAATAATCATCCAAGTTACTTATATTCTCTAAATCCTCAGCCAGGACTGCCACTTCTTCGTAAGTCAGTTTTGTAGAATAGCCAAACACATCTGTTTCACGTTCAATATCTCTGGGAAGCAGACACCCCTCGCATCCGGCAACTATTCCGGTGCAAACCGCTTCTTTCTCATCTGATAAAAATATTTCATCAAAATCTTTTTCATACAGATTACCCATTAAATATTCCTTGGCATTATCTTTATAATAACCGCCCCAACAAGAATATATATCTCCATTACAGTCCATCATCCAAGAATTTCTTCCTGCATGACAGTTTTTGATTAACCATTTGCCCTTTGACAATAAATATTTACGTCCTCGAGGATAATCAACGTACTTAAATATCTTTCTTATATCTTCCGTGGTTAAGTTGAATTCATCTTCTCCGACAAAAATAATTGGTATATATATTACGGAAATTCCTTTTTCTTTAAAAATAGCATCAAATTCTTCCAAATAGTCCAAATTATCTTTTTGCACTACCATGTTAATTTGAACCTGAAATCCTCTTTCATGCAATAACAGTGCGCTTTGTACAGCCTTTTGATATATCCCTTTACATCTTCGTATTTCATCGTGCATCTGCTCAGGTCCATCAATCGAAATGGCAAATCTAACCGTTTCACAATCCTCAAGTTTATTAATCAAATTCTCTATTTTATCTGTAAACCAGCCGTTTGTACTAATCACTGTCGGTATTTTGTTTTTATCCAAATATACAATAAATTCATCCAAATCAGCTTTCAGAAAAGGTTCACCACCCGCAACAGACACCGCGTTATTTCTTAAAAACCTCGACTTCTCGTACTGTTCTATCAATTTTGCACTGGACATCTCAACGGCTTTTCCCGTATATACCTGTGGTGCACAGTGCTTGCAACGACAATTACATCTGGTCGTGGGCAAATATAAAAATTCGCATAATTCAATATTATCTACTTTCATCGTATCTCCTATTTTGACACCTTAATTTCAACTTCCCCTGCCAGATCCGCGCATCCGTGGAACATCAGTTGCATCGGCTCACCGACAGTTTTTGTATGAATGGAAAAACTACCTACTTGTGCAATAGTTGCCAATCTTTCCATTGTTTCATTAACTTCTTCCTGGTTCCGGTAAGAGCGCTTTTGATAGTCATCATAGGACATCGTGGCAGTCCCGATATCAAATGTATAATCACCAATACCTAAATCCATCTTCATCTTTTGTAAAATAAAGATGTGGCTTCCACCTTCAACTATTTGCGGCACATCACAATAAACCTGCAACGTGTCTTTTCCGTGCACAATAGTATTTTTATGATCATAAAGTACAATTCCGCAAAGCGGGACCCGAATGTCTTGCTTTATTTCCATTTCCACATAGAAATACGCCCATTCCCCCTGTGAAAATACTCTTTTTGCATACCCTTTTTCATCGAAAAGTCCCACGTTTACGATATGTGATTTTTCATTTCCTATTTCTTTTTTTGCGCTCAAATCATAAAATAATTTTTCCTGCAGCTTCCAATCCCCAAATATTGCCTGCACATCGCTTATAGCAACTTCAGGCCATACTACATCCTCTTTTTCCCGTGCCTCCGCATTCACTGCTTCTTCCTTCACGTCAAGGATATAATACTTCTTAACCACTTCTCTGCTGGCACCACTTTCTATAGCCTGACCTTTGCTAAGCAACAATGCCCTGTCACAAAACTGTTCCACCTCGTTCATTCCATGACTTACCAGAATTATGGTTTTTCCTTCTTCTTTTAACTTATTCAGCTTTGCATAGCACTTCTGTCTAAAGAACACATCACCTACCGCCAATGCCTCGTCAATCAGCAAGATATCCGCATCCACATTGATTGCAACCGCAAACGCCAGACGCACAAACATACCGCTGGAATAGGTTTTTACCGGCTGATTTACAAAATCACCTATATCGGCAAAGGCAATAATTTCATCTACCTTTTTATCAATCTCATCTTTCGAAACGCCCAGAATAGCCGCATTCATATAGATATTTTCGTAGCCTGTGCTTTCCGGATTGAAACCGCTACCCAATTCGAGCAATGCCGCAATTCTTCCGTTTACCTCTATTTCACCGGAAGTTGCCTTGATTATGCCCGCCAAAATCTGCAGCATGGTACTCTTTCCGCTGCCGTTTCTTCCGATGATACCGAAGGATTCGCCCTTTTTCACTTCAAAGCTCACATTGTCAAGTGCCACAAAATCCCTGCCGGATTTAGTATGGAACATGTGATAGAGAAATCTCTGTCCGGGAGTTTCAAATATTTTATATGCTTTTGTTACATTACTTACGCGGATTGCCACGTCGTCTGCATTATAAGACATCTGCAAATCCCTCCTTCGCACGCATAAACACCACTTTTCCAATCCAGTATATTACTACTGCCACCAGACAGGAAATACTAAAAAATTTCCAATCCAGGCATTTTCCGTAAATCACTACATTTCTAAAGTTCTCAATAATGTATGTCATGGGGTTTGCTTCGCAAACAGTTCTAAAGCTCTCCGGCACAGCAGATAGAGGAAAGAACACCGGGCTCATATACATGAGTATGGTTACGAAAACGGAAATAAAGTTTCCCACGTCTTTTAAATAAACAGATATTGCGGAAATCAACAATCCCAATCCCACTGACATGATAATCAAAGGAATAAGAATAATAAAAATCATATATAAGGTAGGTGATATATTACGATAAATAATAAATTTGGCAACAATCAAAATAACGAAGCTAATCAGGCAATTGAACAACGCAGACAAAGTGGTCACTACCGGTAGCATCTCCAAAGGAAAGATAACCTTTTTTACATAATTTGTATTTGACGCTATCAATGTGGTAGCCCGGTTCATCACTTCACCTACTAAGGTGAATGCCGTCAGACCGCAAAACAATACCAATGCAAACTGGTATTTATCACTTGTATCTATATCCCATCTGGCCTGAAACACTTCACTGAAAATAAAAGTGTAAATGACCAGCATTAAAATAGGAACGATAAAGGACCAAAGCATTCCCAGTACGGAGCCTTGGTATCTTTGCTGTATGTCTTTTTTCACCAACTGCCTCAACAAATAGTTGTTTTTAATCAGTACCTTTATCATCCTATTTTCCTTCTTTCAAAAACAATCTCCAAAATATCATTAACACACGTTTTGGCACATAACGCAGCACGCTTTTCGGGTTATCGCACAGCAGCTTGGCAACCATCCAGTGTTCCGGCACCTTCCCGTAATATTTCTTTAGGATTTCTATGCCTTCTTCCAAATGTCTTTTTTGCATGGTTGCAGTTTTCGTATCCCCATATATACGGGTTGCACCTATATACTCACCAAGGAAACCAAAATCATATTCCCGGGCCAGTCGGATCCAATATTCATAGTCCAAACACATTTGCAAGTCTTCATTAATTGCACCTACTTTTTCATAGGCTTTCTTACTAAACATCACAGAAGGTTGACTTAAATAGCAGTGATGTCCCAACTTAACCGTATCAAATTCCTCCACAGGATACTCTCCCGTAATCTCATCTCTTTCATTTACAAAATGGGACTTTCCATAGCAGACCTCATAACCATTTTTCTCGGCATAATCCACTATCTTTTTGACCGCAAACCCGTCTTCAAAAATATCGTCGGAGTTCAGCCACATATAGTACTTACAATCAGGTAGAGCCGCAATTCCTTTGTTGATGGCTGCTGCCTGCCCGCCGTCCGGCTCCGAACACCATACCTTTAAGTACTTCTCGTACCGTTTTATAATCTCCACGGTCTCATCCTTAGAGCCACCATCCATAACCGCAATATCAATGTCTGCATTCTCTTGATTTGCTATTACGCTTGCGATAGCTCTCTCTATATATTTTCCTTGGTTATAGCTTGGAATCACAATTCCTACTTTAGCACTCATTTGCAAGCACCTTACTTAATTCCTTAAAACTCTCTTCCCATGTAACAACCGGAAGTTTACCTATAGTTTCCTGTAATACTGTTTTATTCTTTTCCTCTGTAGCTAAAACCTTTTTTGCAAGGTCTGCTACACTATCCTGTTCGAACCACAGACAAAAATCTCCGCCAACCTCACGTAGTACCGGCACGTCTGCCGCCACCACCGGTGTCCCTCTCTGCAGCGCTTCAATAATGGGCAATCCATACCCTTCCGTATAACTGGCAAAAACAAGGCATTTTGCATTCTGATATAAATAACTGATCTCTTTATCCGAAAGCCCGGTAAAATGGTAAACTCCTTTACCAAAATCCGGATGATTTTTCAGTTTCTGCTCAAACTCTTCCATGTTCCAGCCCATGTAACCCGCCATAATAATGGTAAGCCCAGCTTGCTTCAACCCTGTATCATAGGCTTCCAGAAGCAATTTGTGGTTTTTTCTGGGTTCAATGGTTCCCACCATGAGCACAAAAGGACCCTTCCTTACTGCCTCTGCCAAAGAACCGTTGACTTCTTCTGCCCTCACCGTTTCCATGGCATGAAAATCTGCTCCTAAAGGAACCACCGTACATCCCGGTAGCCTACATTCAAGTCTGTCCGCCAAACGTTCCAACTCATCTGCTGTTGCCTGTGCGTTCACGATGAATTGATCCGCATACAGCAAGTGGGCTCCGATATAGTCCATAAAATTATATACCCCCCGCTCCAGACAATAATGAGGATGGGTAACGGAGATAATATCGTAAATGTGGGCAATAATTCTCGCCCCCTGTTTCTTTATTATAGGCAAAAGATAACTTCTTTTCAGACGGCACATCCATGCCGCATCCAGGTCAAAGAACACCGTACCTTCACCAATTTGGCTAATGAGCACCGGTTCTTTGGTTATCATTCTTTCCTTTTTCCCTCTTTTATTTTTATAAAAATCAACAAATGCCTTATTGTCTATCTTGTAATAGGTATCCTTAGCAGCATTGTAATGCAGAAGCACCAACTCCATATCACTGCTCTCTGCCAACCTGACCGCAAGTTCTCCGGTGACTCTCTGAATGCCCGTCACAAAGGTAGCCATAGTCAGCACTGTGACATCCACGTATATTTTCATAGAAACACCTTTCTGATAATCTTCTGGATGGGCATGGGCAATTTTTTCCCGAACTCCCGTAGGGAAGATTTATCGGTCAGCCCGTACAACTTGCCAAGCATTTTATATCGAAGATTTTTTTTCTGTTCAAAATAGGGATTATTTATCAGCTCAATCCCATTAATTGCCGCCACACCGGAACCGGCAATGCTTCTGAGCACCGCCTCCTGAAAGCGTGCTGTTTCTTCACTATATCTACTTTTCCAATGCCCCGTCTCACGCTCATCCGGCAAACGCTTAAACACTGCCACAAATATAGCCTGCAAAAATTCCGGGTTGTCCAAATGCAAATATCCGGACACATCAATTACCCGTGGATGTTTTTCCACATCACACAGGAACGTGCTTTTTTCATATCCAAACTCTTGTCCCGCAGCCTGATAATTTCCAGCCACCACGTCATACAGTTTGTCATACACTTGCATTACAACGCCTCCAGAAATACTCCGCAATATTCTTTCACTACCGTTTCCAACGCATATTCTTCAAATTCTACCTTTTTCTCCGGCAATGTCATTGCATACTTTATCTTTTCTTCCCATTCTTCTACACTATATGGCTCCCGTACGTAAACAGCCTTCCCCTTGGTTACCTCTTTCAGGCAGGTTTTCTCTGTCATTACCACCGTTTTTCCTTTTTGCATGGCTTCTATAGGTGGCATTCCGAAGCCCTCAAACACGCTGGGGTACAAGAATAATTTGCTGTTTTCATACAGACAGTCTCTCTCTGCATCGGAAACAAAGCCTGTCAGCACCAATTTATCCTGTAACCGGTATTCCCTGATTTTTCCTTCAAGCTCGTTATTTTGTTCTCCCACACCACTGAGAACCAATTTTTCTTCTCCTGCCCAGTTTTTCATTACTTGTAGGATAGTTTCCAGATTTTTATGAGGAAGGAGAGAACTGACACAATAAAAGTATCTTCCACTCTCTACTCCATATTTATTTAATAAAGCCTCTGCTTCTGTGTTAGAATTCTTACTTATGATGGGATCATAAACCACTCTTACCTTGTCTGATACAAAAGGATAATTCTTGATTAAATCCTCCCGACCATACAAAGAAGATACAATAACATTCTTCGCAGTCTTACAGGTATGTCTCCATGCCCAGTTCATAAACAGCCGTCTGGCAAATGTAAAATATTCCGGATAATGCTTTGCCTGCAAATCGTGAATTACACAGGTATACGGTATGCCATTTTTCCTGCTTCTGGGCTTGCTGTACACGGGAATAAACATCAAATCCACCTGCTCCTTCCGGGCGTACCTGTCCATATGGATATTCTCCCACAAAATACGTTTCCACTGCCTGTGACACTTGACAGGACAAATTCGCAAGGTTATGTTCCCGTGCACTTCGTAGTGCCGGAAGCTTTCTGCATTATCCTCTGCCATAAAAAGAATATATTCATTTTGAGGGTTATATTGTGCAAAGCCATAAAGCAGGTTGCGGATATAAGATTCTGTTCCACCGCATATTCCCGGTCTGACCCACAATAAATCTATTCCTATGCGCATCATATGTCCTTTCTATATCATAACTATCCAAGCAGCAGCTTTGCCAGTTCAATAAAAATGCATTCTGCCAGATACCATCTGCTATACCCGTTTATCCGGTAACAGTAACGATACCTATCTTTAATTCTTTGCATTGCTGCTTTTATACTTTTGCGGTTACTGGCTCCTCCCATATAAAAATTTGCCATTACCTTGTCTATTGTCATAATCTGTCGCTTTTGCTTTTGCATCTGCAGATAAAAGCCATAATCATCATGAACGCCTAAATTCCTGAATGGATTTTCCTTATATAGTCTGCTTTTCACAAACATCGTTGGATGATTCCAATCTCTGGATGTCTGGAAATGTCTTGTTTTTGACTTCTTTATAAAACTGCTGCCATTTTCCCGGAATATACGTATATTTCCGAAAACAAGCTCGCAACCTTTCTCTTCAAAAGTTCTTACCGCTATTTCCACCGCATCCGGTTCGTAGGTGTCGCCGCTGTTCAGTATGCCGATTACATCACCGGTTGCCATGCGGATTCCTTTATTCATGGCGTCATATATTCCTTCGTCCGGTTCACTGACAATTCTGTACGCTATGTCTTTTGCTGCGAAGCTCTGTACATAGTTTTCCGCCTTCTCCACCGTAGCGTCCTTGCTTGCACCATCAATAATCAAATATTCCAATTTTTCATAAGTCTGAGACAAAACAGACTCTATTGTCTTTTCCACAACCGCTTCACTGTTGTAAGCAATGGTAATAATTGAAACCTTCAACTCTTTTGCCCTTCAATTCTTTTTATGCTTTCCTGCTGGTTATATATTTGATAGCCTTCCGGATCTAAACTCATTTCCTGTTCGTAGCTCAGACTTCCAAAAGCTTTGTTTGTCAATCTCCCAATCTTACCCGGCATACATGCTAAGCAATATACCAAGGGATTTAAAATTCTTGTAACCCATATTTTTCTTCCCTTGCTTTTGGCAATCTGTTTCACCATATCCGATGTACTGCTGTACTCCTTGTTTTGCGGAAAAAACAAACCGCCTCTTCCGCTTTCTACCAGTAACCGAAGGAACTCACAGAAATTTTCTATATAAATCATACTGCGTTCATTTCTAATACCGGGGAACATAGGTGTCTTATCCGCCAATTTTTCCAAAAGCGAATAGTTCCCCCTGCTGCCTTTTCCATAAATCAAAGGCGACCGTAATATGGCGATTTTAAATTGTTCATCTTCCAACGGCCTCAGTTTTTGCTCTGCACGCCATTTGCTTTCCCCGTAAAAATTTATGGGATTTGGCTCTGTTTTACGGGTAATACGTTTTCTACGTCCCACCGGGGCACTGTCGCCATACACGATAATACTGCTCATGTAGATGAACTGCTTTACGCCTTCCGTCTTTGCTTTTTCAGCTGTTTTCACCGCCAAATCACAATTTATTTCAAAATATGTTTTCTTCTCTTCTTCTGTCACCTTGTCAATATCTGCATGGGCGACCCCTGTTACATCAAACACTACATCATAAGTACTGAAATCATATTCTTCCCAAGACCGGTCCTGTTGGGAAATAGTATCAATCTGATATTCTTCCCCACTTCCGTTTGCATTGTAGTTTAAAAGATACTTTTCTACATTGGTGCCGATATAACTGTCTTTTCCTGTAATAAGTATCTTTTTCATACTACCACCCATACCTTTCTATTTTTTTCTCTTTCTGATTCCGCCTTCCACCACGCCTTCTCCGCGGAAAACCTTTATAATCGTCTTAAAAAAACATTTAACATCTGTAACGGGACCCATTTTTTTAACATATTCCCCGTCCAATGCAGCCTTAACGGATATTTCCAGCTCATCCCTACCGCTTATTTGTGCCAAACCCGTAAGTCCCGGACGGATATCGTTGGCTCCGTATTTCTCTCTCTCTTCAATCAAATCATCCTGATTCCACAATGCAGGTCTGGGACCTACAATGGACATATCTCCTTTTAGGATGTTAAACATTTGAGGCAATTCATCCAGGCTTGTTTTGCGCAGAAACCTGCCCATTTTTGTAATGTATTTGTCCGGTTCCTCCAGCAAGTGGGTGGGAATATCCTTGGGAGTATAGATACTCATTGTTCTGAATTTTAAAATGTTAAAATGGGTTTTGTGTATCCCCACTCTTTTTTGTTTAAAAAGAACAGGACCGGGAGAGTCTGCTTTAATCAAAACGGTAAGTACCAAAAACAGCGGACTTAAAATAACCAGTCCAGCCAAGGATAACACAAAATCCGTTACTCGTTTCACTGCCTGATACATACTTCATCTCTCCTTTCCCTTATTTTAAACACCGGGCTCTTAATACGTATAAGTCGGTACTATCTCCTTTACCAAATCTCTGATATTGGGAAATTCCTTCCAAGAGGCATCATCCAACTGCGTAAGCTGCTCAAGAAAACGTTCCGCATCGTATTCTATGGGCTTTCCGATATATATCATTTTGTTGGCAGTTTCCGTCAACCCCTCTTCCTTTAAAAGAAGTTCCTCATACATTTTTTCTCCGGGGCGAAGTCCGATAAATTCAATCTCAATATCTTCACCGACCCTGTAACCGGAAAGCTTAATCATATTCTTTGCCAAATCCAATATTTTCATAGGTTCGCCCATGTCCAGCACAAAAATTTCACCGCCTTTTGCATAAGCACCTGCCTGAAGTACCAAAGACACTGCCTCGGGTATGGTCATAAAATATCTTATAATATCCGGGTCTGTTACCGTTACCGGCCCACCCTCCGCAATCTGCTTCTTAAACAACGGTATGACACTTCCGTTACTACCCAGTACGTTCCCAAACCGGACTGCCACAAACTCCGTTGCGGAACGTTCATTATAAGTCTGGACTATCATCTCGCAAATACGCTTTGTAGCACCCATAATGTTGGTAGGATTCACTGCCTTATCTGAGGAAATCAGCACGAACTTCTCCGTTTTGCACCTATCTGCTGCCTGTACCATTTTCCATGTGCCAAGCACATTATTTTTAACCGCTTCGTTTGGACTACTCTCCATAAGCGGCACATGCTTATGGGCTGCGGCATGATATACAATATGCGGCCTATATGTTTCAAATATCCGGTTGATACGGTTGGTATTCCGTACCGAAGCAACCAAAACCTCCATATCCAGTCTTGGATATTTCCGTTTTAATTCCTGTTGTATCTCATAAACACTATTCTCATAAATATCAAGAATAATCAACTTTCCGGGATGATGGGCTGCAATCTGCCTACATAGCTCACTGCCTATGGAACCTCCGCCGCCGGTTACAAGCACCACTTTACCACTGACATATCCTATGATTTCCTCCGTATTGATACGGATGGGATCTCTTCCCAGTAAATCTTCTATCTCCACTTCGCGAAGTTTCGATACAGATACTTCCCCATTGATAATCTGATAAGTACCCGGAATAGTCCTAAGCTTACACCCGGTTTCCTTACAAATTTCCAAAATTTCTTTTCTTACACTGTTTGACGCCGAAGGAATCGCATAGATAATCTCATCAATGTTAAACATGGCTACTGCCTCAGAGATTTTTTCTCTTCCGCCCACAATCGGTACGCCCCGGAAGAACTGGCCTTTTCTTCCTGCCTGATCGTCTATAATACACCGTACCCTCAAGTTAATGTATGGACTGCTCTCCACTTCTTTCATAATCATGTTAGCGGCTGCACCTGCACCAATCAACATAACATTTAATTGGTCTCTTCCCCCAACCGCATTGGAACGCCTTGCATTAATCGCCCGAAGCAAACGGTACCCGAAACGCACACCGCACAGCAGGATAATAAGAAAAAAACCAAACAATACATAGTAACTTCTGGGCATTCTCGCCTCTAAAATACGGCATAACACAAACTGTCCAAGTGCTGCGCAACAACTTGCCAATGCAATATTCACAAGCTCGGTTGCACTGGCATATAACCACACACTTTTATAGAGCCGCCAAATAAAATTGAGCAGAACAGTCATCAATAACACCCATGGAATAATTTTTCCATAGTTGTTTAAAAAATCAACAGGAATTTCACTAAAATGGAATTCAAACCGAATATATAGTGCCCCAAAAGAAGCCACTAATACCGCCATGATATCCATTATAACCAATCCAATGATTCGATTAATCGGTATCTGAAGAAAACTCCCTTGATTCTTCCTCATATAGATTTCCTTTCTACTTTATACTCTTCGGCTCATCTCTATGGCACATCACCCGGAATGCCATAAACAATAGTACCAATGCTATCTGCCCATATATCCAGCACATTTCAAACATACCAAAGGACAGTATGGCTACAATAATACCGGATACAATGAAAGTTCTATAATAATATGCTCCTTGTCTATAACAGAAAAGTCCCCTTATAATACAGAAAACCGCAAGTGCAATCACTGCAATAAATAAAATTCCTACTATCCAACCATGGTCATAGGTAAACTGAATCCATATATTATGGGCATGGCCGGCAAAATAGTCCGGCATTACCCAAACGCCATTTTCCGCCATGGTATGACCCTTAAAATTCATGTGCCTCAGATAACATTCATATATACCTTGGCGTATTTTAATGGAACTTGTATAATCCTTCGGGTCTGTCAGCATAGGATACTCCTTTAACCTTCCGCTCCATTCCCAAAGCAGTTGTTTCTCCAACTCTGTAATCTCCCGTTCCACAGTTTCTGTTGTCGAAACATTCTCTTCGGCATATACCTGCAAAACAGGAAGTAACATATTTACGACTTTGTCAGAAGTGTTTTCCTCCCAAAACAACATTTCGCCAAGTCTTCCGAACGCCCCTTCTATCATTTCTTCATATGTCACATATTTTTCCGAATCAAAGGCTTCATCCACCTGAACTTTTTGACTTTCATCCTCCCCGCCCAAATACCAAGGTTCGTTCACATATGCCGGAACATATCTTACCAGATTATAGACCGGTTTAAACATGTAAAATATTGCAAATAAAATCAAAGCAATATTTATCACTAATTCAAGAAACTTCCTTCTTCTCCGCGAAACAACTTGGAATACCACGAACAAAACTGTAAAAATTGTCATGGCAATCAAGGCCGTCCTACACATAGTGAATATGGTTAACGCCCAAATGGCTCCTCCCAGCAAAATGAAGGGCACCATAAGAATAAACGGTCTTCGCTTTAATTTCATTAGATACCATTTCCCAAGCACGGCCAGATACGTAATCATATAAAATAACGCATTCATATTGCAGTTTGCATACAAGCCTTCATAGCGGAGTTCATCATAGGGTCTGTGCAGAAGGGCTTGCCATTGAATGAAAACAAAGCCCACAATAATTCCCTCCACCATACCGGAAAACAATGTGTTCAATTGTTTTTGAGAATAATTTGTGAAATAAAAGCAAATGATTATGGGAAAAAACCACAAATACCAATCTTCATCATTAACAGAGAATACCATCCCCAGCATCATCGCCAGAAGTACTGCAAAAAACGGCCATCGCATATGTGGCTTTTTCTTTTCTATTACATACTGATAGACCATGCGAATGAGAATAATCCCCAAAAAACCGATATTCCATACCTTGGCATCCACTCTTGGACTAAAACTATCCGTAGCAGCTATCCAATCTGTAAAAACGGGTCTGAGCACAAAGAACAATATCACCCATATTGCGTATGGTATTTTAATAAAGTCTTTTAACCGATATGCCGTCAAAATAATAATTGCAAAAACCACACCGGTATAAAACTTTAAACCTTGCTGGAGATCCCCACCTGCACTTCCGATAATATTATCCAAATAAATCAGCCACGCAAAACAGGCGATGTAAACTAATCGCCTGAATGACATTGTCCAAGTATCAATTTGCTTCCATTTTTTCGGAATTTGGATTTCTTTTAAACTACTCCCAATCCCTGAAAGGACCCCTCTCTCTTTTAAATCACGAAATGATTCCAATCTTGCACCCTCATTTTCCATCTACAAAATAACAAATCTATAATCTATGCTTTCATTTTCCATTATTTTATGCGAATATGTCCCCTTTTATTTTACCCCTTTTACACTGCACTGTCAAACAGTAGAGCCTGCCTTTTCTATCCATATATCAACATAAAAGGACCGGAAAATCCGGTCCTTTAAACACCACTTTATTTTTGCCATTGCCCTGAAATTTTAAACATTTTTCTACATAGCTTTAATATCAAGTCTGATTTTATCTGCAATTCTCGCGATATACTCGCTATTTGTGGGCCTGTTTTTTCCATTTTCCACACTGTAACCAAAAAGTTCTTGAAAAGTATCCACATTTCCCCTGATCCAGGATACTTCTATTGCATTTCTGATAGCCCGTTCCACTTTCTGGTCAGTAGTCTTAAAACGTTTTGCCACTACAGGATAGAGAAGCTTTGTTACGCTTCCAACCTTTTCCATGTCTCTGCCTGATAACAAAATAGCGTCTCTTAAATAATGATAACCTTTTAGATGCGCCGGAACACCAATGTCCAACATGATTTTTGTTATGTACTTTTCCAATTCGATGTCAGTAACTTTTGCAATATCCACAATATTCCCCTTTCACTCTGTCGAGCAATGCATATTACCGCGATGCAAGATAATCCTATCATAGGTATAAATCCGTGAAAAGCACTATCCGTCGCATGAATCGACACCGAATCATTTCCTCCTGTAACTATATTTCTTCCTTTATCAAATAAATAGGACGTTTTTTGACCTCCATATACGTTTTCGCCAGATATTGACCAACAATACCAAGACAAAACAACTGTACACCGCTGATCAGCGAAATAATACACACTAAAGAAGGCCAGCCGGAGGTTGGATCACCAAATATGACTGTCCTAATAACAATTATAACAATCAAAACAACCGCCAGAATACAGAACACTACGCCCATTACCGCTGCAAAGGAAAGGGGGGCAGTGGAAAAGGCTGTAATTCCCTCTATGGAATAAAGGAACAATTTCCAGAAATTCCACTTGGTTTCTCCTTTTGCCCGCTCTATATTTTCGTATTCTAACCATTTAGTCTCAAAGCCAACCCAGCCAAAAATACCTTTTGTAAAACGATTGTATTCCTCCATGGAAAGGATTGCGTCCACCACCTGTCTGGTCATCAATCTGTAATCTCTGGCACCGTCCATAATTTCCGTTTTGGAAATACGCTTCATCAATTTGTAAAAAGCACGTGCAAAAAATGAACGGATAGGGGGTTCCCCTTTTCTGCTCACTCTTCTGGTCGCCACACTGTCATACCCCTCTTCAATCCCCTCGAACATTTCCGGTAACAAAGAAGGAGGATCCTGCAAATCCACGTCCATAATTACAACGTAATCGCCTTTTGCTTTCTGCAAACCGGCATACATAGCCGCCTCTTTTCCAAAATTCCTTGAAAAAGATATAAGACGGACACGGGAATCCCTTTCATGAAGTTTCTTTATTTCTTCCACAGTCTTATCTTTAGAACCGTCGTTAACATAGAGTATTTCAAAATCCATATCCTTGGACTTAAAAAACTCCTCGTTCTTTATAAATTCATTATAAAAATCTTCGACTGTATCCTGCTCATTATAGCAGGGCACTATTGCACTCAAATATTTCATGATTTTCCCTCACTTTTCATCTTTTTTAGCATACCAAATTTTCTTTGCCTTGTCCATGCTTGAAGAAATTTACGAATAGTGTTATACTGTGTCAGGGTTATTCTGATAATATTCAGCAGATGAAAATATGAGGTGGATGTATGTTTGACTGGCAGGCTTTGTTTCAAAATACGATTTTAATATCCGCAGTCACCGGTTGGGGTGTAGCACAAGTTTTAAAAACTTTAATACACCTTTTTTTAACACGACAATTTGTGGCGGAGCGGCTTGTGGGTGACGGGGGCATGCCCAGCTGTCATTCGGCAACCGTTTGTGCACTGGCTACAGCCGTATGCTACAATTACGGACCCGGGGGTTTTGAGTTTGCCATTGCTGCCATTTTTGCGGTTATTGTCATGCATGACGCCATGGGCGTCCGCCGGGAAACCGGCATTCAGGCCAAGGTCTTAAATGAGATGCTTCAATTATTTGAAGATATGGGAAGTAATATGACACCCCAAGATAAATTGAAAGAATTTATAGGTCATACTCCTCTTCAGGTTATTATCGGCGGCATCTTAGGATGTTCCATTGCATTGATTGTATGTTATTTCATGGGTTAATAAACGTTGTTAAACTTTTTATAGATTTTCTTAATTTTTCACTTTTTCGCCAAAAAGGGACATTTGTTAATGACGAATGTCTTTTTTTATGTTATACTTTCCTAGTCAACAATAAGTTGGTGTATTTGTATTAAACATATGAAAGCGAGGATTATTCATGAAAAAATTAAGAGTACTCCTGATGCTCGCTCTCGCCGGCACTTTACTGTTCGGTGGTTGCGCAGGAATCGGAGATACCAATGAAGTGTTAAGTCCTGACGATATCGTAATAACTCCGCCCCCCATCTCAACAGATTCCGTGGGTTCCGAAGTTTCTTCCAGCGAAATTGAATCCGAGCCGGAAGTTGATTCCAACGAGCCTCCCGCAGAAGGTATGGTTAAAAGCTTTTTAACCGGTACATGGGTTACGGAAGAAGCTGCTGAAACAAGACCTATCGCGGTTATGTTTCCCACTGACAAGGGCTCACAGCCCCAGTACAACATCGGTGCTGCCGGTATTCTTTATGAAGCAATGGAGGAAGGCGGCATCTCCAGACAGATGGGTGTTATTGAAGGCTGGCAGGATATGGAAAAAATCGGAAATATCCGAAGCGGTCGTGATTACTATGGATACTGGGCAATGGAATGGGATTCCTTCTTTGTTCATTGGGGCGGTCCTTACTACTTAGTAGATTTGGTAAGCCGTGATGAATTTGACAATCTGACAGGTGCCACAGTTGGTACCGCCGACATCGGTGCTCCCGCAACAGGAAACCAGGCGTTTTGGCGTGCAGATCCTCAAAACCCTACCATCCACAATGGTTACACAGATGGCCCTGCACTTAAGAATGCGATGAAAAAGCTTGGATACGACTTGGAACATCGTGATGATTATTATGTAGAAAATCATTTTAATTTTGCTGACAGATTAAACACTTTAGAAGATGCACCCGGTGTATTTGATGCCGAAAAAATCGATCTTTCCAAAGTATTCCCTACAACCCGTTCTTCTCTCCAGTATGATGAAGAAGAAGGTGTTTATTACAAGTTCCTCTATGGCAATGCCCAGATCGACGAGGTAACCGGTGAACAGTTGACATTCACAAATGTTATTGTCCAGAATACCAGATGGGAATATCGCCCCGATAATAAGTATTTATACTTCTATGTTGTAGACGACACTATGGACGGTTATTACTTTACACAGGGAAAAGGCATCCACATCACATGGACAAAAGAAAGCGATTATGCTCCCACAAGATATTTTGATGACGACGGAAATGAAATTGAAATCAATCCCGGTAAAACATTTATTGCCATCTCTCAGGAAGGCAGAAATGTTGTTTGGCGCTAATATCTAAAGCAAAAGAGGTAAGCCACGCGGCTTACCTCTTTTAATTTCTGTTTTCTGTTATTCACCCAATCCACTATCAACCAATTGAACCAATTTCTTTAATGCTTCCTCTTCGTCCACGCCTTCGCAAACGAATTCAATTTCATCACCACATTTTACACAAGCGCCTAAAACACTGAGCACACTTTTGGCATTCGCTGTAGAATCTTTTACATTAAATGTTATAAGAGATTTAAATTGCATAGCTTCTTTACACAAAATCCCCGCAGGTCTTAAATGCAATCCCGTAGGATTTTTTATAATCACCTTTTGCTTTACCATCCTAAACGCCCTCCTTTATATCAGTTAAAACATAATATCCTGAATCAAATTCGCCAATCGTTCTGCTTCGCGTCCTATTTGTTCTTTGTCTTTACCTTCTATCATAACCCTTACAAGGGGTTCTGTTCCGGAAGGACGAATCAACACTCTTCCTTCTCCGGCAAACTTGTTTGTAATCTCTTCAATTGCCGATGCAATCTCCGGATAATCCATGTATTGTTCTTTTTTATGGTTCGGAACCTTCGCATTAACTAAAGCTTGTGGAAGCACCTGCATAACAGATGCAAGTTCTGATAATTTTTTGCCCGTTTCCACTATTACCTGCAGTAAATGAAGCGCACTCAGAAGGCCATCTCCTGTAGTATTCTCATCCAAGAAAATGATATGTCCGGATTGCTCACCACCAAGGCTTGCTCCAATCTCTACCATACGTTCAAGTACATATCTGTCGCCAACCTTGGTCTGCTCTGCCTTGATGCCGTTCTTCTCTGCCATCAGGAAGAATCCCAAGTTGCTCATTACGGTTGCAACAATAGTATCATTTTTCAATTTACCCTGCTTCTTCATATGATTTCCGACAATAGACATTATCTGGTCACCATCAACCATATTACCGTTTTCGTCTACCGCAAGCATACGGTCTGCATCACCGTCAAAAGCAAGGCCTACATCTGCTTTTTCATATACCACTCTCGCCTGCAACTCTTCCATATGTGTAGAGCCGCAATTGGCATTAATATTTGTACCGTCCGGATTGTTATGTATTGCAACAACCTGAGCCCCCAACTCCTTTAAGGCCTCTACAGATGTGTAATAAGACGCTCCTTCCGCACAATCCACAACTATCTTCATTCCCTGAAGATTTACATTTACCGCACGGATAGAATGATTTATATATTCCTCTCTTGCATCGGTACGGTACTTTATTTTTCCGATACCGGTTCCTGTAGGGAAATTTACTCCCTGCATATTCGAACGGATCAGAGCCTCAATTTCATCCTCTAAAGCATCCGAAAGCTTATAACCTTCTCCGTTAAAGAATTTTATTCCGTTAAATTCCACCGGATTGTGGGACGCTGATATCACTACCCCTGCATCCACCTTATACTTTTTAGTAAGATATGCTACCGCAGGAGTGGGAAGAACGCCTACATAAATACAATTTGCACCCACCGAGCAGGCACCTGCCATCAATGCATTCGCAAGCATATCGCCTGAAATACGGGTATCACAACCAACCATAATTGTCGGTTTGTGTTCCTTTTCCTTTGTTAAAACATATGCACCGGCCTGACCGAGTTGCATAGCGAGCACGGGTGTTAACTCCTCGTTCGCAACACCACGTACACCATCTGTTCCAAATAAACGTGCCATTACACAAAAACCTTTCTACATTTCTTCTATAATGTTTATGCTAATCGTCGCCTCTACATCACGGGACTGAGTAACATTACCTTTGACGTCAAATTCCACGGGGATCTTATAATCACCCGGTTTTATCTCTTCATATTCCATGCTCTCCATCCAATTGTCTACTTGGATATAGCCCTGAATATCACTAGCCTTTATCTGGTCGAGATCCGCCTTCAAACCGGACAGATACACAATAAACATTTGCGTTTCTTCGTCCAACGTAGCGGTATATTCCTCCGGAACTCCCACTATATGGATTTGTTCTACCGGTACCTTAAATGTCATTTCTTTAAGCGCTTCCACGTAAACCGTAACTGTGATTTTGCTTGTATCATCTATTACTATCACATCATCCGGCAGGTATTTCTTAATACTATATGTTTTAACCAGGTTCTGTGTGTAACCGGTAATGTCCAAATCTGTTGCGGGAATCACAATCCTGTTTATACCGGAAACAACTTTATCCTCTCCTGCAATCATAACAGAATTAATGGACTGTTCCATCTTTCCTGTCGCTCTATAACCTTCCGCCGGAGTACCTGTTGTCTCCACCAGAATAGGAACTTCTTTTGCCACCAGAATAGGAACGGTTACCTTGACAGCATTTGTATTCTTAACAATCGATTTGTCCGCCACCTGTTTTCCATCCATATCGTAAAGAATCACATTTGCATATGTGGAAATTTCGCTGGTAGAATCACTGACATCTACTGTCAATTGGGCAGAACTAATCTTGGAAATCACAGACTCAGGTCCGGAAATTTCCACCCGGTTCTGGTCCATATTTGGAGTACCTACAATATATCCTTCCGCAGGTTGACCAACAGTCTCTGTTCTAAGTGTAAGACGCTTGGACTTTTTATTCTCTATATTCAATTTAACCTTATCAATGGAACCTGAAATATTATTAATCTCATCATTTGAACGCAGGGAATAAAATTTGATATCTACCGTGTCATTGTCTGTTACCTTGGAAAAATCGGCTTCTGCAACAATATCCGAAGAACTTAGGTTGTCAAGCAGTGAACGTCTTGCTTCCACCTTGACACGAACAACATCGGTATCCCCTACCACTTCATAAACCTTGTTCTGATCCGTCAAAACCTGGGTGTTAACCATATTGATTTTAATATTAGAAAAACTTCTCTCATCCACCGGATCATCAATATTAATAACTACAAACCAAAGAGTGAATGCAATGGCAAGTGAAAGAATTTTTAGAGGGAGGTTATTAGTCAGTCGTTTTTTCATTCTTACCTTTTCCTCCTATTCTTCTTACCTTGCGTGCTTCCGGCTCTCCTTTGTTCTGAATACTCGTTAAGCGCTGTTTTAACTTTTCACCATCCAAGCCACGTTCCAGGGAACCTTTATAAGCCACACTTATCTTTCCGGTCTCTTCCGATACTATAACTGTCATAGCATCCGTAACTTCGGAAATACCAAGCCCCGCACGATGTCTTGTTCCCAAACCTTTGTCCAGATTAAGATTATCCGACAAGGGTAAGTAGCAGGTGGCAGATGTCACTCTGTTTCCTTTCACAATAATCGCACCATCATGTAACGGTGTATTGTGTTCAAAAATATTAATAAGGAGCTGACTGGTAACAATCGCATCCAGTTCAATTCCTGTTCTCTCAAAATCTCCCAAGGGCTGTTGCTGCTGAATTACAATGAGGGCCCCTGTTCTGGCTCTGCCCATTTCTACACAGGCTCTGGCAATTTCGTTTATGGTCTTGTCTGAAAACAAACCTTCTTCACGTTTTCCGGACACATCGAATGCAAAAACAGTGCGGATAAATTTGTTGTTTCCAAGCTCTTCAAGAGCTTTTCTCAGCTCCGGTTGCATAACCACAATTACAGCTGTTACAGCAAAACCGAGAATATTGCTGGCCATCCACAAAATGGTGTTCATGCGGAAATAAGCTGCCACAAGCAAAAAGGCACCTATCGTCAAAATACCCTTTAGCAAAGACCATGCACGGGTATTTTTAATCCATATTAAGATGTGATAAATCAAGAAAGAGATAATCAAAATCTCCACGATATCCGTAATGTCCATGGACGGCATACGGAGATCCAGATCTTCTACAATGGATTCCATGTAACTCATAGCGTACCTCTGATGTTATTTATAGTTTACCTTATAATTCTTCGTAATCGTTCAGGAAATCTTCTTCATTCATAATAGGCGTTCTATTAGCAGACACGCTTCTTCCGTTCTGCAATCTGTCATAACCGGCAGCACGACCGGAATTTCCTGTTCTCTCCGTTGCACCGCCTCTTCCTGCGGTTGCTGCGCTTCTGGTGCCCGTTGTAGTTACGGTTCTGGCACCGGTATTTATGGTTCCGCCCGGCATTTGCTGATTCATTTTTTTAACCGGATTCTTCGTTGTTACCACAGTCATCTTCGGCACTGCTTTTACATAGTAGTAGTATTCATCATCTTCAAACTGTAATTTTTCTGTCCGGCTGTAATCCACATTGAATACAAGGAATTGCAATACCAGTCCCACTGCTACCGCAAGTATTGAACCTAATAAAACCCCCAGAAAAGATACGTTTGTATCGAGTATCAAATCTCCGACCAAAAGAATCAGCGCATCCGCTATTGCACCTGCCACAACCGCAATGCTCCAACTATAATCAATGGACATACGGCGGATAATATATACTGTAACCAAAGTCACCGCAAAGGCAAAAACCACCACAATCATCGCACGGTTTCCGATTAAATAATCCAAAACCATCCGCAATCTTGCCGTGGATTCCGCATCATCCATGCCACTGATAACCGTAGCATTGTTTGAAACAAAATTAATCATATAATGCAGGACCACTCCACATCCTATGGAAATCGCTGAGGAAGGGGTTCCTGTAAGTCCGGCACACACCGGCATCACATAGGGAATATTCCAATGAAAGCAAAGCATTGTGAATATTACTTTTGCTGAATCTTTAGGGACAAAGCGCAGAAACAGAAGTGCCATTATCAGAATTACAGCCAATCCTACAAGTGCCACTTCTATTGCCAACGCATAAAAATGCAATAATATAAAAAGAGCAGCAAACACAAGCACAAAGCCGACAGGTAAAAAGGAACACAAAAGCGATACTATCAGCACCACACCGCTGTTATCCACAGCATCCATATATCCCAAACGGCCATTAATCATAAGCAAAGTAACCAATGCCAGTAAGAACTTTGCCACCGGCAAAATAAACACTTCATACTTGCCGTATACTCTTTTTACTATTTCTTTAAATTCAAGCATAGTTTCCATGTCAAATCAAAACCTTTCCATTTACGACGTTTTCTCATACATATTTGCCAATTTTTTAAGATTATTCAAATAATTCTTTTGTGCCTTTTTTGCCTTGTTGTAACGCACTGTATAAACAGCATAAGCAATCAGCGCATATCCTGCCACAAACGCCAAAAATGCTACGAGCACATTTTCCGCAAACAGAAACAGGTCTATCTTATACAAATCCTGCATAAAAATCTCAAAATCATAAAGGATATACAGTCCAAATCCAATTGCAAACGCAATCGCTGCACAAACAATGGATTTCAACACGCCAATCCCCACATAGTCACTTCTGAAGAAACTTTCAATCGCACCATTTTTCTTCCCCTCATGGGTTTCATAAGATGCCAGTTTCGTCATCAAAATAATTCTTTCCTCGTTTAACATTCTCCAGCCTCTTTATAAAAATCTCATTCTATCCTTATCTCTGGCGTTCTTGTTTGGATCCTCAGCCGGCTTGGGTGCAGCTTTTGGAGTAATAGCTCTGGTAAAGCCCCTTGCCATATCTGATTTGCAGCCTTGACAAAAACGTCCGCTATAAATAGGAGTACCACATGTTTCACAATGAAGCACAATTCCGGATCCTTCCATCAGTTCCAGACGTTCTTCTCTGAGCCACTGATGAATCTGGGGCACCTCAACTTCACATACTTCCGCCACTTCCTGAATCAGTGCACCTCTATGTTCTCTTACATATTCTTTTACTTCATTAAATTTTTTATCCATAGCCTCCCGGCAGGACGGACACATATTAGGACCAACAACATAGTTGAAAACTCTTCCGCATTTTCTACAATTTCGTACGTTCATAACATCCTCCTTAGTTTTCAGCGCCACCAGCTACTGCAAGAGCATATATTTGTCGAACCCCGGCACTCTGCAATAATTTTGCAATTTCTTCTACAGTTTGCCCTGTAGTATAGATATCATCGACAATTATAACTGTATATAATTTTACATCATTTCGATATAATTTGAAAGCCTTTTTCAAATTATTTTGACGCTCTAAGGAATTTAATTCCTTAAGAGGAACCGTATTTCTCACACGGACCACCAATCGCTCATAAAACGGCACCTTTATAAGCTTCGAAAGCTCTTTCGCAAGCAGCCCGGCCTGATTATATCCTCTCTTTTTTAACCTCGCCGGATGAAGAGGAACTCCTATAATCGCATCTGCTTTCCACTCGTTTATTAACTCCCCAAACTCTCTGTATATTTCTGCCGCAAAAATTCTTGCATACTCTCTCCGGCCGCTGTATTTGAAGCGGTATATGGCAGGTGCAATTCCCGCATATTCGCAAAGCACCCTTCCTTCTGTGATATGCTCCCGTTTCACGCGTCCCCGGTCTCTTAAAAACAGAAGTTTTTTTCTGCACTCCGGGCAAAATTCCTCCCTAGAGACAACCCTTTCGCAGAGCGGACACTTTTCCGGAAACAATAACTTTAGGACATTGTCCGCGAAAGCTTCCATCTTTTCCTTTACTTTTCCCCTTTTCACCAACATTCCCCCTTACACTTAACACACCTCACAAATCCTGTCTTTCAAAGCAGTGTATCTTCTTCCCACTTCTTCATTATCAATCATTTCCCGGACCACATCACTGCTCCCCAAAATTGTCACGCATTCCTTTGCTCTGGTTACAGCCGTATACAGCAAATTCCGGTTCATCAACATTCGCGGTCCGCTTAACACCGGCAAAAGAACTGCCGGATACTCACTTCCCTGGGATTTATGGATTGTAACCGCATATGCCAATTCCAATTCATCCAGATTTGCATAAGCATAGGTAACCTGTTTTTGTTCCTCAAATTCAACCACTATCTCCTGTGCATGTTCCCGCACTTCCAAAACGCGTCCCATATCTCCGTTAAAAACTCCCAGTCCTTTATCAATGGGGATACCGTATCTGCTCAAAACCTCCCATTCCAGTTGATAATTATTGCGGATTTGCATTACCTTGTCTCCCTCACGAAAAACCATATCCCCTACCTTATGTTCTTTCTTTCTTGGCGAGGGCGGGTTTATATACTGTTGCAAAATGGAATTTAATGTTTCCACTCCCAGCGCTCCTTTCCGCATAGGCGTGAGCACTTGTATATCAAAACTTTCCGCATTCACATACTTCGGTAATTTCTCCGTTATCAATTGTACCATATGTTTGTATATGACATTCGTGTCATTTCTTTCAAGAAAGAAGAAATCCTTGCTTTTATTGTCTAAACTAATCTGCTCACCTCTATTTATCTTATGAGCATTGACAACAATGTCACTTTCTCCGGCTTGCCGGAATATCTTTTTCAATGTCACCGTCGGAAAGGCACCGCTTTCAATGATATCCCGCAACACCTGTCCCGGTCCTACAGAAGGCAACTGATCTATATCCCCCACCAAAATCAACCGTGTTCCGGAGCATATAGCTTTGAGAAGCGCCTGGAAAACTGTCAAATCCACCATGGACATCTCATCGATAATAATCACATCTGCTTCCAACGGATTTTCTTCATTCCGCTCAAACCTGATACTTCTGCGGTCTTCATCGGAAAGCGCACCATTCAATTCCAACATCCTGTGAATTGTTCTTGCCTCATACCCGGTAGCCTCTGTCATTCTTTTCGCCGCCCGCCCCGTGGGCGCCGCCAAAAGAATATCCATATTCTCACTTTCAAAGTATCTGATGATGGTATTGATTGTGGTCGTTTTTCCGGTTCCCGGACCTCCGGAAAGAATGAAAACACCGTGCTTTACGCTTTCCAAAACCGCTCTCATTTGCAGTTCATCCAATTCCAATCCCAGTTCCTTATCCAAACGTTTTACCCGTTCCATTATATGTTTTTCCTGGGAGGGCAACAAATCATCCGAACCGGCCAGCGCCAAATTTAAATCACTGAGCATCCGGGCGCAATTTAATTCCGCAAAAAAGAAGGAGGAAGCAAATATTTTTGCATCATCCATAATTTGTCCGGGATTGTCCCCATACACACTTTCTTTCCCTTTTATTACCACTTTCTTGTCCATGGAAAGATTGGCTACCTGGGCATCAATATACTGTTCATCCACCTCCAGAAGCATCGCACTTCTCTTTCGCAGCACTGACATGGGAAGGTATGTATGCCCCTCTTGTACCGCCTGTAAAAGTGTGTAAAATATCCCACTTCTGATGCGATAATCCGAATCTGTATGAATCCCTATTTTCATGGCAATTTCATCTGCAATTTTGAACCCTACACCGGTAATATCTTCCGCCAGGCGATACGGATTTTGTTGCATTATATGATACAACATATTTCCGTAAGTATCATATATTTTTACCGCAAGGGCATTGGAAATCCCGTATTTTTGCAGATAGAGCATAGCTTCCCTAAGTTCCTTTTTCTCTTCCATTTGCATGGAAATTTCCCGTGCCATACGGTCACTGATGCCTTTTACTTCCGAGAGTCTTTCCGGTTCTTCATCTATGATACGGAAAGTTTCCGCCCCAAATTTTTTTACGATTCTTGCCGCCAAAGTAGCGCCAACACCTTTTATTGCTCCCGAACCCAAGTACCGCTCCATACTGATACTGTCTTCCGGAATCAAGCTTTGAAAACCTGTTATTTTAAATTGTTCCCCATAAACGGGATGTGTGATATAGTCCCCTTCTGCCTTTATACTTTCCCCTTCAGAGACCCCCTTTAACATTCCTACGCATGTCACTTCCTCTCCATCCACCATTAAGGTCATGACAGTATAGCCATTATCTGCATTTTGAAAAATAATATGTTCTATATATCCCTGTATATTCTCCATATGCTTCCTTTCCGAACCTTTAAATTCCCCTTGCTAAAAAAACAAAATTCCTATCCCGTTTTCCGGGATAGGAACTAATCTATTTTTTGCATATTAAAGGTTGTAATTTCTCTTCATCTGCTCATAGAGCTGTTGTGCCAATCCCAAAGAATTTGTTTCTGTAGAATCTGTTGCCAATTCCTGCAACATGGAATCCTGGTAGTAGTCCATAATATTTGTGGTATAACTGGAAGAATCCTCGTCCTTCGGAATGGTTTTCATCATTTCCTTAAACATCATTTCCAGAAAGTATGCCTCAAATTCTTTACAGGCATCCATCAATTCATCTTCTGTTTTTTGTGTAAAATCCGCATCTAATTCAGACTCTAATTTAGAGGCACTCTGGTTTTGCTGTGTAGCATATAAATCTGCATATCCGGATGTGATTCCACTGATGTCCATTCAAATTCCTCCTTTGTTACTTCAAATACACGAAGATATCATGCTAACGCATGACAGCATTTGCTACGCGCTCCGCCGCTCACTATCTTCTCAAGTTGTTGGCCTGTTGCAACATCTCATCCGATGCAGTAATTGCCTTGGAGTTAAGCTCATATGCACGCTGTGCGGCAATCATATTAACCATCTCATCAACCACCTGCACTCCGGAGCCTTCCAAAAAGCCCTGACTGATTTGGCTCTTATTCACTGCAGTACTTGTAGCCTCATTGATAGGCTCTCCACTGGCAGCGGACTGCCTGTATAATCCATCTCTTGTTTTTTCCAGTCCGGCAGGATTGGTAAATTGGAATAAACCAATTGTCATCCCAAGAGAAGCAGGATTGTTATTTTCATCGGGATAGCAGATTTCACCGTCTGCTGTCACCGTAATTTTGCTTGTCACATATTCCGAACCCAAAATAATAGGCTGATTATTGGAATTGATAACCGGAAGACCATCTGTGTTGGAAAGCATAATTCCACCGTTTGCAGCCAAAGTCCACACAAAGTTACCATTGCGTGTATAATATGTATTTCCGTCCTCTCCGCGGACAGCGAAGAGACCATCACCACTGATTGCAAACGCACTGTCGCTCTCACTGGCAAGCAATGCACCATCTTTGAAAATAGTGGTGACAGACGCATTTCTTACACCTAGACCTACCTGTGCGCCAATGGGCTTCTGTTCACCATTCGCTGTGGTGGTACGTGTCTGTATGTTTTGATACAGGAGGGACTTAAACTCGTTTACCTCCGTTTTATAACCGGTCGTATTAACATTTGCCAGATTGTTGGCTATCACGTCGATATTACTCTGCTGAGCAACCATACCGGTTGCAGCTGTCCATAAACTTCTAACCATGGATTACCTCCTTAATCTGCTCTACTGCAATTTGCCAAGCTGATTTACCGCTATTTCAAGAGAACCATCATATGTCTGCATAACCTTTTGATTGCTCTCGTACTGTCTGGTAATGTTAATCAGGTTCACCATTTCACTTACCACCTGAACATTAGACATTTCCAAATAACCGGAATTCACAGTTGCTTCGGAAGATATAATCTCAGCGCCTTCTACGGGCTGATAATAGGTTTCACCGTATTTTTCCAAATAATTGTAATCCGCGAAGTCCACCACCTGGATTTTTGCAACATCCACGCCACCCTGTTCAATGGTTCCATCCGTCTTAATAGCCGCATCGGCGAGAGGGTTTAATTTAATCCTCTTACTATTTACGTCCAACACATAATCACCATCGTTTGTCACCAGATAGCCTTCTTTATTCAAAGTGAAATCACCGGCTCTGGTATACTTGGTGGAAGTTTCCCCTGCTTTACTGGTAAACTCAATTGCAAAAAATCCCTGTCCGGAAAGTGCCAGATCAAAGGTGTTTTCCGTACCTCTAAAGGAACCCTGGGAATAGTCCGTGTAATTCTCACCGATTTTTACACCGGGGTTATTATATCCGATAGGAGTTCTTGTTGCCAGACCGACAGATGCATCTTTTACTTTTATGGCCAAAACGGAACTAAAGGACTGGCTGGTTGAGCCCTCTTTCTTAAAACCAACCGTGGAGGCATTCGCCAGATTGTTGGTCATAATATCCATTCTGTTCTGTTCATTACGAAGTCCTGTATGTGCCGCATAAAGTCCTTTCAGCATACCTTATCCTCCTATTGATTTACGGGCTTATTTCACCCGGTCTACCGACATTAATCCTCTCTGTAACCTGCCAGGAATTCTACATATTTACCGGTACCCACTGCAACTGCTGTCATGGGATCTTCCGCTGTCATAGTATTAATTCCGGTTCTTGCAGATATTAAATCCTCCAAACCTCTAAGCAAGCTTCCTCCGCCGGTAAGAACAATTCCGCGGTCTGCAATGTCTGCTGCAAGCTCAGGGGGAGTTTTTTCAAGCACACTGTGGATTGTTTCCACAATCTGTGCTGTAGTCTCACGAAGTGCCTCTTCTGTTTCCTCCGAGGAAACCCTTACTGTTTTAGGTAAACCTGTTACAAGGTTACGTCCTCTGACATCCATATAATCCACTTCCGGTCTGGGGAAAGCGGAACCGATTTTAATCTTCAGATCTTCCGCAGTTCTCTCACCTATCAGAAGATTATGTTTCTTTCTCATGTAACGGACGATTGCTTCGTCAAAGTCATCACCCGCAATCTTAATGGATGCACTCACTACAGTACCGCCCAGGGAAATAACCGCAATATCAGATGTACCGCCACCAATATCAACAATCATATTTCCACAGGGTTTTGAAATATCAATTCCTGCTCCGATAGCCGCTGCAATAGGCTCTTCAATAATGGAAACCTCTCTTGCACCTGCCTGATAAGTAGCGTGTTCAACCGCCTTCTTTTCTACCTCCGTAACGCCGCTGGGCACACAAACCGCAATACGGGGCTTACGGAAAGCCTTTCTTCCAAGTGCTTTCTGGATGAAGTATTTCATCATTTTCTCTGTAACGGTATAGTCGGAAATAACACCCTGACGAAGAGGTCTTACCGCAACGATATTTCCGGGAGTTCTACCAAGCATAAGTCTGGCATCTTCTCCAATCGCTTTAATCTTATTTGTATCTCTATCAAACGCTACAACGGAGGGCTCTTTTAAGACTACTCCTTTTCCTCTGATGTAAACCAAAATGCTGGCTGTTCCCAAGTCAATTCCAATGTCTGTGTACTGCATATCCTCTATCCCTTTCTAAATGGTATCTATTTTATGTTTTTAATATCCGCATTTTACTAAAACATACTGATTTATTATAACCTAAAATTCTCCATTTTCATAGGGTTTTCATAAAATTTTAAAAAAATAAACGCAGAAAAGAGAGCGAATCCATCCGCCTATTTCCTGCGTCCTTGCTTTAGTATTACATATATCGACAAAACTCTTTATAAACTTTAGTTTTCTTCAGAAAATCACAACATCTTTTTAATATATTTTCCGGTATAAGATCGGGGATTTTCTGCCACTTCTTCCGGAGTACCGGTAGCAACAATCGTACCACCGCCGGCTCCTCCTTCCGGACCAATGTCTATAATATAATCTGCCGTCTTAATTACATCCAGATTGTGCTCAATCACAATCACTGTATTGCCGCCCTCTGTCAGTTGTTGGATAATATCAACCAATTTATGGACATCCGCAAAATGCAAACCGGTTGTCGGTTCATCCAAAATATATATGGTCTTTCCGGTACTGCGTTTGCTCAGTTCCGTTGACAATTTTACACGTTGGGCTTCACCACCGGAAAGCTGTGTGGAAGGTTGACCCAATTTTACATAGGATAATCCCACATCGTACATTGTTTTTATTTTCCTGTAGATAGAAGGTACATTCTCAAAGAAAGGCATTGCCTCTTCCACTGTCATATCAAGAACATCAAAGATACTCTTGCCTTTATATTTTACCTCCAGGGTCTCACGGTTATAACGTTTTCCACCACAAACCTCACAAGGAACATAAACATCCGGCAGGAAGTGCATCTCGATTTTGATAATACCATCCCCGCTGCAGGCCTCACACCTGCCGCCTTTTACATTAAAGCTGAATCTTCCTTTCTTGTATCCTTTTGCTTTCGCATCCGTAGTTGCTGCAAAAAGATCCCTGATTTGGTCAAATACTCCCGTATAAGTAGCCGGATTGGACCTTGGAGTCCGTCCGATCGGTGACTGGTCAATATCAATCACCTTGTCCAGTTGCTCCAGACCGTCAATTCCATCGTGTCTGCCGGGGATACATCTTGCACGGTTCAAATCCCTGGCCAGATGTTTGTAAAGAATCTCATTTACAAGAGAACTTTTTCCGGAACCTGACACTCCTGTCACACAAGTAAACACTCCCAGCGGAAAATCCACATTGATATTCTTCAAATTATTTTCCCTTGCACCCTTTACAGTCAGTTTTCCTATAGGAGTGCGACGGCTCGCAGGCACGGGAATCTTCTTTTTGTCGCTGAGATATTGTCCGGTGACAGACTCCGGTGTATTCATGAGGTCCTCAGCCGTTCCACAAGCCACAACTTCACCGCCGTGGCTTCCGGCTCCGGGGCCGATATCCACTATATAATCCGCAGCGCGCATAGTATCCTCATCATGCTCTACTACAATAAGGGTATTTCCCAGCTCTTTTAGATTTTTCAAGGTCGCAATCAGTTTATCATTGTCACGCTGGTGAAGACCAATACTGGGCTCGTCCAAAATATAACATACCCCAACCAGGCCGGACCCTATTTGGGTTGCCAACCTGATACGCTGTGCTTCTCCACCGGACAAAGTGCCGGTTGCACGGGAGAGGGATAAATAATCCAGACCTACATCCATTAAAAACCCAACCCGCGCTTTGATTTCCTTCAGGATTTGCTTTCCGATAAGCTGATGCTGGTTCGAGAGCTGCATATCCTGCAAAAAAGTATTTAACTCCGCAATCGATAGGGAAGTTATCTCGTGAATATTCTTGTCACATACCGTTACTGCCAGAGACTCCTTTTTCAAACGCATTCCGCCACATTCATTACAAGGAGTAATGCGCATGAAATTCTCGTATTCTGCTTTCATCATTTCCGATGCGGTCTCACGGTATCTGCGCTCCACGTTTTTGATAATACCTTCGAAGGCAACCGGATAGACGCCTCTTCCCCGTTGTCCTACGTAGTGCACCTCTACCTCTTTTCCACCGGTACCGTGAAGCAATATATGTTGCACCTCATCGTTATACTTCTCAAAAGGAGTGTCCAAATCAAACTTATATTCCTTGCCAAGAGCCTGCAAAATAGCGTTTGTAAAGCTTCCTTTATCCTGACAAGACTGCCAACCGGTCACTGCAATAGCACCCTGGTTAATACTGAGACTTCTATCCGGAATCATAAGCTCCGCATCAAATTTCATTTTGTAACCAAGACCAAAGCAGACCGGACAAGCGCCAAAAGGATTGTTAAATGAAAAACTTCTGGGCTCTACCTCGCTAATGCTGATACCACAATCCGGACAGGCAAAACTCTCGCTGAAGTTCAGAGTCTCCCCGCCAATAACATCCACTTCCAAAAGTCCTTCCGAAAGTTCCAGCACCGTTTCAACAGAATCCGCAAGTCTCCGTTCAATCCCTTCCTTCACAACCAGTCTGTCCACTACTATTTCAATATTATGTTTTATATTTTTATCCAATTTGATTTCTTCAGAAAGCTCGTACAGATTTCCATCCACCCGCACTCTGACATAACCGCTGCGCTTTGCCCGTTCAAAAATTTTCGCATGTTCACCCTTGCGGCCCCTTACAACCGGAGCCAGCAATTGGAGTTTCGTCCCCGGCTCCAATGCCATAATCTGGTCAACCATCTGATCCACGGTCTGTCTGGCGATTTCCCTGCCGCACTCGGGACAATGGGGAATACCGATTCTGGCATAAAGAAGACGGAAGTAATCATATATTTCCGTTACGGTTCCCACGGTAGAACGGGGGTTTCTGTTTGTGGATTTCTGATCGATGGATATTGCCGGTGACAACCCTTCTATCTTATCCACATTCGGCTTTTCCATCTGTCCTAAGAACATCCGGGCATAGGAAGAGAGGGACTCCATATATCTGCGTTGTCCTTCCGCATAAATCGTATCAAACGCCAAGGAGGATTTTCCGGAACCTGACAGTCCTGTCAGAACCACAAATTCATTTCTCGGAATATCTACGTTAATATCCTTTAAGTTATGCTCCTTTGCTCCCCGGATTTTAATATACTGTCTGGGGCGCATTTTCAGTGCTTCATCCATTTTATTACCTCTGTATTATTCTCTATTTTCCTTCCAATTCCAGCAGGGTTTTCTTTAATTCCATCATCTTGTCACGCAGCTCTGCCGCAGCCTCGAAATTTAAATCTGCGGCCGCTTTCTGCATCTTCTTTTGCACCTCTGCAATCAGTTTTTCCAATTCCTTCCGGCTCATGGATTCCGGGTCCTTTTCGAACTTTACTTCCTCCTGTGCCACAGCCTTGGAAATACTGATCAAGTCCCTGACTGCCTTGCGGATTGTCTGAGGTGTAATACCATGCTCTTCATTGTATTTCATTTGAATCTCACGACGTCTGTTTGTTTCTGTAATGGCGGCATTCATGGAGTCCGTCATTACATCTGCGTACATTATGACACGCCCGTCAGAATTTCGGGCCGCACGGCCGATGGTCTGGATCAGAGATGTCTCCGAACGCAGAAAGCCTTCTTTATCCGCATCCAAAATCGCCACCAGGGAGATTTCAGGAATATCCAAACCCTCTCTCAAAAGGTTAATTCCCACAAGTACGTCAAAAACGTCCAAGCGCATATCACGGATTATCTCCGCACGCTCCAGCGTATCGATATCCGAATGCAGATATTTCACACGGATACCTACTTCGCGCATATAATCCGTCAAATCCTCTGCCATACGTTTTGTAAGGGTAGTCACCAACACCTTATTCCCCTTGCTGACCACATCCCGCACTTCCCCAATGAGGTCATCAATCTGTCCCTCAACCGGACGTACCACTACCTCCGGGTCCAAAAGACCGGTGGGACGGATAATCTGTTCCGTACGGAGAAGCTCATGCTCCGCCTCATAGGTAGATGGCGTCGCTGAAACAAACAGCATCTGATCTATATGGTCCTCAAATTCACTAAACTCCAGAGGTCTGTTGTCCAGTGCAGAGGGCAGACGGAACCCGTAATCCACCAGAGTTGTCTTTCTCGATCTGTCACCTGCATGCATAGCCCTGATTTGGGGCACAGTCATATGGGACTCATCTATAATAATCAAAAAATCGTTTCCAAAGAAATCCATCAACGTCGCAGGAGGTTCCCCCGCTGCCGTGCCGTTCAAATGTCGGGAATAATTCTCAATACCGGAACAAACTCCTGTTTCACGGAGCATCTCTACGTCAAAGTTGGTACGCTCGGAAATACGCTGGGCTTCCAGCAGTTTATCTTCCCCTTTAAAATATTTAATACGCTCCTCAAGTTCTGCCTCGATACGCTCGCAGGCACGGTTAATCTGCTCCTGGGGCACAACATAATGGGATGCGGGGAAAATGGATATATGATTTAAAGTAGCGTGTATTTGTCCCGTCAACGGGTCTGTCTCACAAATCCTGTCAATCTCGTCCCCGAAAAACTCAATGCGGATCAAAAAATCCCCGCCCTGTGCAGGATATACCTCCAGTACATCGCCACGGACCCGGAAGGTGCCTCGTCTAATGTCCATTTCATTGCGTTCATACTGTAACTCAATCAGTTCCCGGATAACCTGATCCCGGTCTTTGGTCATGCCCGGTCGAAGGGAAACTACCATCTCCTGATAACTGTCCGGACTGCCCAGACCATAAATACAAGACACACTGGCTACCACTACAACATCCCTTCGCTCAGTCAGGGAAGCAGTGGCAGAAAGTCTTAATTTATCTATTTCTTCGTTAATAGCAGAATCCTTTGCAATATAAGTATCCGAAGAAGGCACATAAGCCTCCGGCTGGTAATAGTCATAATAGGACACAAAATACTCCACTGCATTCTCGGGAAAGAACTCCTTGAACTCACCGTAGAGCTGTCCTGCCAGGGTTTTATTATGAGCGATAACAAGAGTCGGCTTATTTAAGGCGGCAATCACATTTGCCATGGTAAAAGTCTTTCCGGAACCGGTCACACCCAGCAAAGTCTGGAATTGGTTGCCTTCCTTAAAGCCCTCCACCAATTCCCTGATCGCCTGTGGCTGGTCGCCGGTAGGGGCATATTCGGAATGCAGTATAAACTTTTTCGATTCTTTTTGGTTATTCAACTCTCGCCCCTCCTTCCGGTTCTATTCTATGTTTCCCCACGGATTATTTCATAATACAGTTTAAGGCAGTATTAATTATCTTTTATGAAAGAACAGTACCATTATAACACTCCTGCCCGCATTTGGCAAACATTTGTTCGTTTGTTTTGTGCTATTTGTCACTTATTCACACTTGGTAATCACTGACGCAACAAAAGACCGGTCATATCCCATGTTGTTTTGCTAAGATAACATTGTCCATGACCGGTTTTATTTTATATTAATCCTTCATCAATGCAGTAATGGGATTTATGCCTACTGCATGCCTTTTGAGCATACCCAGGTTTTCTCTCATATACTCTTCCAGCCGGCTCACTTCTTCATCAGAAAAGCCCTTGTTTCTCACAATCTTGCACTCCGGAATCACACCCTCCGCAGAGCGGGTTTCTTCTTCAAAAAGAACATATGCCACTTTTTCATCACCACGGCTGCAAACGCCGGAAACCTGCATATTCATACGCTTTACCTCTCATTAAAATACGCTGTCATAAAGACCGCGGGAGAATTCCAATAAATAGTAATCTCGTTGGTGGAGTAACTGTCTGCATGATCGATGTAACATTTCATGGGTGCGGTTCCTGCCGGGATTCTCTTCATTGCAGCCTCATCACAGGGTCTCCTGTTGGGGCCACCGCTGACCCATCCCGGCATAGGGTCGTCAATTCCATCACAGGCAGTAGGTCTGTTATGGGGATTTTTAAACGCGTTCTCACCATGACCTGTCACATAGCTTACGTCCAGAGCATTTCTTCCCAGTAAATAATGTAACTGGGAAAGAGCCGCTTCCTTATATACCTCAGCCTTATCTTCTCCACACTTTATTGCACATAAAACCAAAAGCATGCCTTTGTTGCAGACACCCATATTGCTGCCCCAGTTAAATTCTTCCGGACGCATTGCAATTCCGTAACCGGATTTGCTTTGCACTTCCAGCAACTTTTCTCCTTCCGCAAAAACCGCTTCTGAAATATAGTTTACAAAGTTCTCCGGGAAGACACCGTCCTTGTCAGTCATCACTGCTATAGACCCAAAACCGGACATATCCATCCATCCAAATTCGGTTTTGCCAACCCTTTTGGCATAACTCTCTGCCACGGCAAGATACTCTTCTGCGTTCTGTACATCCGCTCTTGCCATTTCGGTTGCCGCCCAAAAACGCTCGTCTTCATCCCGTCCGTCACCGTATTCTCCGGTATTACTGCCTTCCGGATTTTTAAATCCCACATAAGGATTTTCACAAAGCCACTTCCAGGATTTCTTTGCTCTCTCCAGCATTTCCCTTGCAAATTCCGGTCTGAAGTCTTTATAAATTCTATATGCCAAAGCCATAACCGCCACATAATCTGCCGTTGCCATAGAAGACACCGGGTAAATCAGGAAAGGATCCGGATCCTCTTCCGGCATCACAAAGGGGGCATGCCGCCAGGCAGTCAGCTTATGATACACACCGCCATCCTCTGCCTGCATCTTAATCATCCATTCCAGTTCATACATACATTCATTTAAAATATCCGGCATATCATTGCCACTCTCAGGGATATTTAAGTTGTCCTTAAAACTATCCGGAAAAAGTTCATAGGCATAAAGCAAATCGCCCAAGGCAGTTGCCGCTGCAGTGGTGTATCTGCCAAAATCTCCTGCATCATGCCAGCCACCTGTCATGTCATAGGTCTTCGGATTCTCCACGCCTTCCATATAATCACTCAAATGAATAGCGGGAGATGTATGACACGATTTATGAGTATAAACACCTGCGTGCGTTTCTTTTAACTCGCAACCACAGCGCTGATAGTAAAAGCATTTCAACATATCTCTATGAAGTTTGGAATAGGGAAAGTCCGAAATAATAAACTCATGGGAGCGTTCCCCATTTTCATTTTCCACATAATAGTTTCCGGGCGTTGTCACTGCAGAAAAATCAAGGAGATAAGCCTCTTCCTCCGCCGCTTCATCATATCCGAAAGTAATAGTTTCCCCGCGAAGCACTTCCTCTTTTGTCTTCACGTTTACTACCTTAAAACCGGCTTTCTCCGTAGCAGTTGCCACCTTTTTGGCCTTTGTTATGTAACCCACTTGATTCAAATAAACACCCATAAAAAGACCTCCTCTATGTCCAATACGGTTTTTGATCCTTATGTGTAAAATTCTTCATACGGTCTTTAAGAGAAGCCAGTTCTTTTTCGTAGTACGCTTTCTGTTTTACATTAAGTTTTCCGGCTTCCTGAAGTTCATCAAAAAGCTTCTCAAATTCCTTCAAATTTAACTGCGCAGCATCTTTATAATTGTTCTCCATATTCATGCGGATCCGCTGGGCAACAGCCTCCAGCTTATTGTTCTTGCTACTCAATAAAAATTCAAACATATTCCCACCTGCTGTATTTATTGTGATTTTCTCTTAGACATTTTCCTAAGATACTGATTTTTTAACTCATTTTCCTGTTCTAATTTTCCATTCCGGTTTTTTAAATATTCCATATATTCCCTGCAGAGCTTTACTCCTCCCCGCACTGCTACATCTTCATGCTTTTCCATTTCCGAAAGCCATTGCATAAGGGAACGCTCCCTTATATCGTTATATGTATTATCCGGGTGTGTAAACATAAACAAGCCCTCTCTATATCTCTATTTTTCCAAATAAAATGTGTATGGATATATTATAACATATCCATACACATATAAGTAGCACATTCTTTCTATTCCGCCTGTCTAATCAGCCCCTGCAATACCTCTTTTGCCTTCTCCAACTGATTATCATAGGCCTCTTCACTGTAATAACGTTCACCGTCAAATTCACATACCACATCCGGTGCCACACCTTCTCCGTGGATGTTATTTCCGTTGGGGCTGTAATAGGTGCTGATTGTCAGTTTGACAGCAGTGCCGTCTCCCAGAGAAATGGCCTGCTGCACAATTCCTTTACCAAATGTGTTAGTTCCCACCAGTGTGCCGATTCCATAGTCTTTAATAGCGCCAGCCAAAATTTCAGAAGCACTTGCTGAATTGCCGTCAATCAGGACAACCAAAGGAACCTCTAATTCTTTCTTTCCGTCACAGGAATATTCCTTCCGATTTCCTTCTCTGTCCTCTGTATAAACAATCAGTCCTTTCGGAAGAAGTTGTTTTGAAATCTCCACAACCGCATTCAAACTTCCACCCGGATTAGCACGCAAATCGATAATCAAGCCCTTCATATCCTGCTTTCTTGCATCTTTAAGGGCATCCGCAAACTGTTCGATAGTCACTTCATCGAACTCGCTAATCTGAATATAGGCGATTCCGCTATCAAACATTTCTGTCTCAACGGTAGGTGCAACCACTTTCCGTCTTTCCACTTCAATATCAAGATATTCCCCATCCCGGAGAAACGTAATAAGTACTTTTGTTCCTTCCGGTCCTTTAATCAGAGCAACCACTTCATTCAAGGTCATACCATAGGTTTCAACACCGTCTACCGCATAAATATAATCATTGGGTCTGATATCTACCTCTTCGGCAGGTGCACCGGAAATGATTCCGCTGATTTTTGCCAGACCCATGGAAGTGTCCAGACTCACGTAACAGCCAATACCATAGTACACGCCTTCAATTCCCTGAATAAGTTCCTCCAATTCTTCTGTAGTAAAATATTCAGAATAGGGATCGCCAAGGGAACTTACCATGCCTTTATAGATAGCATCCACCATAGCTTCTTTATCGATGTCTTCCTGATAAAAACACTCGTCGATAACCTGCTCTATATCTTGCATTTTCTCGATTACATCCTGATTTACAACTTCACTTGTTACCACTATTTCAGTAGTACCATCACCCGGGTTCTGACCATCCTGAATAACAATCTGCTGCTTCGGCCCTGAATAATTCTCCAGACCAATATAATTCATAATTCCAACAACAAAAAGTGAACACATCACCAAAACCAGCGACACACCCATTCCTGTGGCAATACCGCCCCAGAAATATCTGCTCTTTACACTTTTTATGTTCTTCTTTTGTTGTTCTCTCTGTTGAAAATCCATTTTAAACGTTGCCGTTTATCGGACGGCTCTCCTTCCCTTTTGATGAAGTTCTCATCATTTCAAAATATAATTCCTGGGATTTACATACTCACCATTTAATCTGACACCGAAATGCAAATGTGGTCCGGTACTACGTCCCGTGGAACCAACTGCAGCAATGGTATCACCCCTCGCCACAATATCATCCTTTTTCACATACAATTTTGATGCATGCATATAAATCGTATACAATCCGCTACCATGATTAATCATTACATAATTACCCATGGTAGAGCTATATGTGGCTGCAACCACTGTTCCGCTGTATGCAGCATAAATAGCGGTTCCCGAAGGGGATGCAAGGTCGATTCCATTGTGGAATTTATTGTATCCCAAAGTGGGATGCTTACGCCATCCAAACTCGGAGGAAACCCTGGTATACTTTGCAACCGGAAACTTAAAGGCGCCACCGTCATACTCCAAAACAATACCGTTCTGCTTGAGAATTTGTTTTTTCTCTGCCTCTACTGCAGCTTCCAAAGCTCCGATCAGTTCATCCTGTTCCTTAATCTCGGCCTCATATTCCTTAATAGACTGAGCCTTATTCTTAATATCATTCTCAAATGCGGTAAGCATCTGATTTTTCTCTTCAATCAGTTCTTCCAGCGCCATCTGCTCCGCTTCAACGCCGGTCTTAGCTTCATCCAATACTTCCTTATCCGCCTCAAGCTGAAGCTTACAATACTGTATCAATTCCCGGTTGATCATGTATTCCATAAGCTTATCATTGTCGTATTGTGATACCTGTTCAATATAATCTAAACGGTTTAAAAGTCCGGCAAATCCCCCGTCAAAGATTATATCCAAATAATAAATATCACCCTGCTCATACATCATCTGTATGCGGAGTTTCATGGCTTCATACTGACTTTCTTCTATGTTCAGTGCCTCTACCAACTCTTCTTCCGTCTGTTTGATTTCCCGCTCCTTCGCAGTAATCAACGCTTCCAGCTCGGATATCTTTTTCTGGATTGCTTCCAGATTTTTATCCAACTCTTGCACATATTTTGTCAGGTCCGCTTTCTCTTTCTCCAACTGCTTCTTTATGGCTTTGACATCTGTAAGCATTCCCTTTAAAGCATCAATCTGATCTTCTGCTTCCTCAATCTGATTCTGCTTATCCTTAATACTATCAGAAGTAATGTCATCAAAAGTAGCCGCGTTTCCGGACGAATTCAGCCCAAATAACAGTATCATGCACAAAAGCAATATTATTACAACCCTGCTTTTTCGCATTCACAACTCTCCATTCATTCAAAAAAACAATTCCTATACGTGAAGATGTTTTCTGACAGTACTGATACTGCCCAAGAAACCGATACCTACGCCAACCGCAAGCGAAACCGGCGTAAGCACACTAAACACTTCCTCCTGCGGAAGGAAGTCTAAAATCTCCACCAACATGGGGAACTCCAAAATAGCATAATTAAGTACTTTGTTATACAATCCGTAAATCAGGCCAAGAGGAATACCCGCACCAATCAGACCGATGAGCACGCCTTCTATCACGAAGGGAGCACGTACAAAGAAATCCGTGGCACCGATATACTTCATAATGTTTATTTCTTCCTGACGGATTGAAATACCTATGGTAACCGTATTGCTGATTAAGAATACGGATACTGCCAACAAAATTGCAATAATACCCACAGAGACATAAGCAATCAGTAAGTTTACTCCGGAAAGGGTGCTTGCTGCCAACTCTGATTTGTTGATACGGCGTACTTCCGGTATGGACTCCAGATAAGTAACAAGACTTCCCTGCAAAGAAACATCCTTCAGGTACACCTTGTAATTGGCAGAATTTGCAAGCGGATTATCCGGAAAACCTTCTGCCAGTTCGCCCATATCCAGCTCTTCTTTGAATTCCTCCCACGCCTGGTCTGCGGTAATAAACTCTGTACGGCTAGGCTCCACTTCATTTCTGGCATTAATCAAATTACCAATTTCTGCAATTCTTGCGTCCGTTACCGGTTCACCATCCAACTCGGATTCAAAAAATACCGTAACACAAACAACCTCCTCCGCATTTTTTACAATGTGTTGGAAATTGGACAAAACTGCATAAAATAATCCAAACAAAAACAGACAAGCAGATATGGTTGCAATGGATGCAAGGGTATACCATTTGTTTCTGAATAAACTCTTAAATCCCTGTCTGAGAGTATATAGTAAGCTATTAATCTTCATCGATATACTCTCCTTCCTGCTCATCACTGATAATCACGCCGCGTTTCATGGCGATTACACGCTTGCGCATAGCATTTACGATTTCACGGTTATGGGTTACAACCACCACTGTTGTACCGGCCGCATTTATCTCTTCTAAAAGCTGCATGATTTCCCAAGAATTTTTAGGGTCCAGATTACCCGTAGGCTCGTCTGCCAGCAAAATGGAGGGTTTGTTCACGAGCGCTCTTGCCAGTGCCACCCTCTGCTGCTCACCACCGGACAACTGCTTGGGTTTTGCTTTATATTTGCCTGCCAAACCTACTGTAGAGAGGATATTTGGCACATTACGTCTGATTTCCTTGCTGGATTTCTCTATGATTCTCTGTGCAAAAGCTACATTTTCATACACATTTCTATCCTTTAAAAGACGGAAATCCTGGAACACAACGCCGAGATGACGTCTGTATTTGGGAATCTGTCTATGCTTTAACTTAGCCAAATCATGGCCCATGACATAAATCTTGCCCTGTGTTGCAGTCAACTCCCTAAGCAACAATTTAATCAATGTAGATTTACCCGAACCACTGTCACCTACGATAAACACAAACTCGCCGCGTGCAATGTGGAGAGTAACACCATTAATCGCGGGAGCACCGGTAGAATAAGCCTTGCTTACGTTGTCTAAGTAAATCAGGCCCTCTTCTTCTATCATTTTCTCCCGTTTTTGTTTTTTTAGTTCTCTACTTGTCATTCAAAAACCCCTATCTGATTAGTATTCAAAAGTTTCCATATATTTCATATATTTTACAACCATAAGTGCAATTTTAAATGTAATCGCATCCTCGAACACACGAAGGTCCAGCCCGGTACTCTTCTGAAGCTTATCCAAACGGTATACAAGTGTATTTCTGTGAATAAACAACTGTCTGGAAGTTTCGGACACATTCAGGCTGTTCTCAAAGAATTTATATATGGTAGTCAATGTCTCTTCGTCAAATTCATCCGGACTCTTTCCGCCAAAGATTTCCTTGATAAACATTTTACAAAGAGGAATCGGAAGCTGATAAATCAAACGGCCGATACCAAGTTCGCTGTATGCAATGATATTTCTCTCGTCAAAGAAGATTTTTCCTACATCCAGTGCCATTTTTGCCTCTTTATAGGAACGGCTGACTTCCTTAATTTCATGGACAACCGTACCATAAGCCACACGGATTTTTTTCAAACCTTCTTTTGCTAAGGTTGTCTCCAGAAGTTTTGCAACCTTTTCAATTTCTTTTGTGCTTTCGGATTCGGATAAATCCTTCACCACAATAACATTATTTTCATCAACCGCTGTGATAAAATCTTTGCTGTTGGCGCCAAAGTGCGTACGGGCAACCTCAAGAGCATTGTTGTCCTTTCCGTTCTCGGATTCCACAATCAAAACCACACGGCCTACATCTGACTGAATATGTAATTTCTTTGATCTGCTATAGATATCAACCAAAAGCAGGTTATCAAGGAGCAGGTTCTTGATAAAGTTATCCTTATCAAAGCGCTCTTTGTACGCCACCAGCAGGTTCTGAATCTGGAATGCCACCATTTTACCGATAGTGTAAACATCCTCTCCACTGCCGCCGGCAACCAATATGTACTCCAGTTGCTGCTCATCATAAATTTTAAAATACTGATAGCCCTGAATCTCCTGGGAATCTGCCGGTGAACCCGCAAACTCTACTGCAGCCTTTGAACAGCCCTCCATATCTGCAGTGGAAGCCACTTCTTTGCCGTCAACATCCATGACGCAAAACTCTACCCTGGCAATACCTTTCAATCCATCAATTGTGTTTTGTAATATTTGATTTGATATCATTTGCTTCTCTCCTTTGGCAAAATTAACAACACAAACATCTTCTTTTTTTGATAAAACAATCACCCTAGTTTACATTTTAATTCAATTCCACAAAAAAATCTATACCAATATGACACATTTTTATGCAAATTCGCAAAAAAGACGCCTGTCTTTCGACAAGCGTCTTTCGTGCTTTTTTACAAAGAGTCAGATTCTGATGTCAAAATTACCTCCCACATGGGGATTTACAGAACGCTCCATTGCTGCGGAGTCAATCATTTCCATCAGACCGCCAGCCAACTCTTCGTTGCTGTTCATCACTTTGTCCAGCATTGCGGTGCTTACCTGTGTGGTCAAATTTACATTTGCCAGTGCCATGGAAACAGCTGCAATATCCATAATGATTCCTCCTCTCTTTGTATTAAAGTCCGGACCTGAACTCTGTCAAAGCCCGTCCTTCAATATATATTTCGGCATTTTCCGGGAAAACCTTATTTTTTACGGATTTTTCCGTCGATTATATCAATTCTTCCGTTTTTCAGCAGATTTCCTACCGCACGTTTGAATTCATTTTTACTCATATTGGTCTCTCTGCGGATAACCTCCGGAGACGCTTTTTCCGTAAAAGGAAGCACTCCGTCATAACTTTCAATCAGCTCCATGATTTTTTCCGCATCTTCTCCGATTTGCAAATAAGCCTTCTCACGGATACTTAAATTTAATTTACCGTCTGCCTTTACCTCTGTTACTCTGGCATCCACCACATCACCCGGCTTTATTTCTCCGTAAAGTTCTTTTTTCGGAATAAGACCACTGTATATATCATCCACAGCCACAAAAGCTCCGAAATTGTCACTGACCTCATAAACCTGCCCGCTAACTCTTGCATCTTTTTCATAGGGACTGTCCTGTCTGAGATTTGGATACACATTCATAGTGGCACATAAACGATTACTTTTATCAATGTAAAGGGATACCAGAGGGGTATCTCCGGCTTTTACGCGGTAAGTCTGTTGTTTGAACGGAAGCAGCAAATCCTTCTCCAATCCCCAGTCCAAAAAGGCACCTATTTTTGCCACCTCAGCTACCTTAAGTCTTGCAACTTCTCCCATTCCCAAAAGAGGGCTCTTGGTTGTAGCAATCATGCGGTCCTTGGAGTCACGGTATAAAAAAACCTCCAATTCATTTCCCACAGCAGCACCTTCCGGAACCTGTTTTGCAGGAAGCAACACCTTTTCTTCCGGATTTCCTTCCTCTGCCAGGTACACACCAAACTCCACCGTCTTAATAATTTTTAATACCTGTTTTTCACCTAATTTCAACATAACTCTATCCTCTCGCACTTTGCGCTAACTTCTCTTAAACTCAACATTCACATACACCACACCGTCTTTATCACACAAAGACACTAAATATAAGTCATCTGCAGTCACCACACGGGGATAAATCACATCACCCAGCAGAGCCTGCTTCTTATACTCTGCGCGAAGTCTGCCAATCTCAAAATCTTCCGGTAAATACTCCATTGCCATGCGGATATACTGTCCGTTATTTACATGACGGTTGGTATCCAAATGCGTTCTGTGTACCGTAACCGGTTCCATATTTTCTCCACCCGCCGGCACATCTATTTTACGGGATGCATAATCCATGTCCAGTTTTTCTTCCAAAACATAGCGCTCCAACATAATCGGAGTCGGCTTCATAGGACGCTGGTTTTCCAAATCCAGAAGTGTCCACAGAGAATTGGCTTTTGCCAGAAAAGTCCCCTGTCCGTCCTGTAAAAAGAAATTTCTATAGCCAAAGCACCCCTTAAAATCATAGGGATAGGTACCTACCACTACCTTTTCCCCCATAGAGGGATATCTGTCAACTTCAATCTGCCATGCCGAAAGCACCCAGACCTGTTTTTCCTTACTTAAATGTTCAATTCCAAGTCCCAAATCCTCCGAATGAAAGGTGGAGGCATCCTGGAAATAATCAATGAGCTCCTCCAGCGAAAGTTTTCCTTTACTGTCACACTCGCTGTATCTGATTCTACTGTCAAAAGTGTACATTCCGTTCTCCCTTAAAATTCTCATCTCCGGTTGCTACCTTAGCACCAGAATTTTCATTTTTGCTTTGGACACACATTTTCCGCTTTGATTTCTGATTTCCGCACTGACACGGATCAGGCCCAGTTGCTCTTCCTTGTCAAAGACCTCTCCGCTTACCGTCAGAACATCCCCGGCAAAAACCGGCTTCAAAAACTTCAGTTCATCGAAACTGTGTATCAAACTATATTTTCCCGGCATATATACTCCGGCCAAAGTGGAATACATAGATGCCGTCAACATACCAAATGTAACATGGGAAGGGTACTTTCCTCCGCCGATTTCCATGGCATAATCATCATCATAGTGCAGGGGATTCACATCTCCGCTCAGTTCCCGGAAAGCATTTTCCATCTCCCCGGTAATCTCTTTTTGAAAACTGACTTTCATACCCACATTAATATCACTTAATGTATACTCGTTCATTTTAACGCTCCCATAATTTCGTTATAAATACTCTGTGCATCCAATCCATTTTCTTCTCTTACCTGCTTGTGGGTACCGTATCCCACAGCAAATGTATCTTTTAATCCAATGCGGTGCAAACGGATTCCCAGACCTTTATCCGCTAATATTTCTGAAATGATACCGCCAAGACCACCGTAAATGCTATGTTCCTCCACAGAGACAAAAAGACGGGTTTTCTCTGCCATTTCCAGCACGCCTTCCACATAAAAGGGCTTAATTGTGTGAACATTGAGAAGATTTACCTTGACACCGGCTTCCTCTAACAGCTGTGCCGCAGTCATCACTTCCTCCAGAATGCTTCCCGTGGTGTAAATTGTGACATCTCCGTCATTTTTGAGCACATCAGGTCTGTTTCCCGTGAGACGATAATCCTCACCGAAAAATTCCTTCTCGTTATTCATACCGATGCGGATATACACAGGTCCTTTATGTTCATACGCTTTCTCCACACAAGCCGCCACCTGCAAAGGAGTGGAAGGAGACAAAATCATCAGATTGGGAATGGCACGGAGCATGGCCACATCTTCCGTAGTGTGATGAGTGGGTCCCAAGGTACTCCAGGCCAGTCCACTGCCCATTCCGATTACCTTTACATTTAAGTTCTGGAAACAGATATCATCCCGGATAAATTCCAGGGAACGATACGCTAAAAAAGCTCCCGCCGTATAGACAAAAGGAATTTTACCGGCAGTCGCCATACCTGCTGCCGCCCCTACCATATGCTCTTCACTGATGCCGAAATTGTACATCTGTCCCGGAAAGTTCCTGCGGAACATTTCATCATATCCCGTACCGCTGTCTGCCAGAATATGCAGCACATTACGGTCCTTTTCCGCCAACTCCATCAATTTACTAATATAAGCTCTCTGCATAAATTACTCCAATTCCGTGTCGCTTATTTCTAACTCTTCTTTAAAATATTTCAGTTCTTTTCTGCCCGGCAGTTTAAAGTGCCAGTTGGGATTGTTTTCCATAACGGAAACTCCTTTTCCCTTCACAGTATGTGCAATCAGGAGCTTCGGTTTTCCCTGGACAGAGGGTTTCTGCAGCGCCTCGGTTACCGCCTCCACATCATGGCCATCCACTTCCTCTACGTGCCAGCCAAAAGTCTCCCATTTTTCCTTCCAGTTGGAAAGTCCCATGGTTTTTTCAACGAAATCCATTTTCTGGATGTTGTTGCAATCTAAAATAGCAGTCAGGTTATCCAAATGAAAAGCCGGTGCGGACATTGCCGCCTCCCAGATAGTTCCTTCTTCACATTCACCGTCCCCCAGCACCACATAGGTTTTCGCGTCCCGCTCATCCATCTTTTGTGCCATAGCCATGCCAACCGCCATGGAAAGTCCATGACCCAGTGAACCGGTGGACGCTTCCACCCCTTCCAAATCACGCATACAGGGTTCTCCGCCAATATGGGTTCCCGGCTGCAGGTATGTGGCAACCTCTTCCTTTGTCAAAAAACCGGCCTCCGCCATCACACTGTAAAGAGCCAGTCCCGCATGTCCCTTACTCAAAACAAAACGGTCCCTGTCCTCCCATTTCGGCTCCTTTGCATTATAACGCATCACACCTTTTATAAAGAGGGCATATAAAATTTCCAGACAGGAATAACAGGATGCCACGTGAGCCAAACCGCCCTTGTAGCCGGTAATAAAAATCTGTTTTCTCAGTTCCTTTAACTTCTGCTCGTCATAATTATTTGTTGTCATGTTGTTTCCTCAATGTGAATCACTTTGTTCTTGCATTCATAATTTTCGGTAATATTAAATTCCCAAACGGTATTTCCGTTCTCATCTTCACTGATTTTGTCAAAACCCTGACCGGCATAAAATTCTTTTACCATCGCATTTTTTGCAGTCGGATAGTAATATCCCTTCAGACATTTCACGCCTTCCCCACTACATTTTAAAACAAGCCGGTCAAGCATGGCTTTTTCCATGTCGCGTTTTAACACACGGCAGCTCATAAGCCACAAATCAATATGGAACAACGTCTTGTCTGCTTCATCCTTATGTCCAAAGACTACAGAAACGACACCATTGTCACCAAACTTATCTTCCAATTTACCATACAGAGTAATATAATCCGGATTCTGAGCAATCTCTTCAATGTCAGACTGGCTGCAACGCTTTGTGGTCAGGTTAAACTGGTTACTCTTGTTGGTCAGCTGGGCAATACGGGACATATATAAAGGATTAAATGCCGCAATTTCCGCCTTCATATCCAAAGACAAGAGATAATCCTCGTAATTGGCAAAACTTGCCTCCTGTCTCTGTCTTTCCACATTTGCCTTGTACATCTCATTCCGCTTCAAGTCGTCTTTGGAAAAATTGGTAACTTCAAAATAGCCGGCTCTATCCAGACGGCGGATATAATCCGTAGGCTCGCCCACATCGGGTACGGCCACTTCAGGAAGCTGGGATTCTACCATAAAACGTTCTGCAGGGTTATCGTCTACAAAAACAAGGCTGTCCCTGCCGATATTTAGTTCTGCCGCAATCTCACTGATATTCAGATCCTTTGTCTGCCAGTTTGCCTTAATAACCAGAAAATCCTCCGGCTTCAAAGTACTGTCCGGCCTGGAAAGTCCTGCGAGGGCATTGGCTTCATCGTTTTTCGAGTTCACGGTGAGCAGCACACCCAAATCCTTGTGGGCTTTCACATACTCCTGGAACTCGCTGTAAAGCTGTCCCATAGGAGTCTCCTGACCGATTTCAATATTATCCGGGCCGTCATCACCCACAACTCCGCCCCAAAGGGTGTTGTCCAAATCAAGCACAAATGCTTTTTTATTCTTTCCATAAATAGACTTAATAATATTTGCTATATTATAAGACAACTCCGGTATTGCAGGCACCGCACAGGCATACTTATACATATGCCAGTAAAAAGGGTCCGCCCATTTTTGCAAACCGTAACAAGATGCCATATAGTTAATATCATTGATAAAAAAGAAGGCATTCTCTCTGGCAAACTTTGCAAACCTTTCATTTAACCGGTTTACATAATTTACCCTTCCGTGAATATCCGAGAAATCCTTATTTCCCATCAATCTGTAAAAAGGCTGTTCAAAATTGTTTTGAATTACAGGGCAGTGATACACCTCATCAATTTTCCGCCACATCTTTTCATAATAACTGTATTCGGTATCAAGGAGTTCCAAAACAGCTGCCTCATCATCCTGCATCCGGGGAAAATTTTTAATGTTTCTGGTACTGGTGTGAATGAAAATAATATCCGGTCCAAATTCCACAAGTTCAGGGTTGTCAAACATAACATCCTGCCAGAACTGGTTATACTCCGATTCATAAAAGGAGGGAACAATTCCCACATTTAACAAAAACAGTTCCAGCAGATCCTTCACATCATGGGTAGTAGAACCGCCCAAAATGGCAATCTTTTTGCTGATACTGCCCTTCATGTCCTTCGCCAGCAGTTCCTTTTTAATGGCTCTTCTTTTTTTCAAAATATATTCCGAATTAAAAGGATATTCCAATTCTCTCATATTCGTTCCCGCCGTCCTCATCAATTAATGCACAGTCTATCTGTCATGCGCTGTTATTATACCATAACTTTGTGTCATTGGCTATGCTTAGCTGTTTCGCCCATTACCAACATTTACTACACTGTCCAAGTCCCATAGCCTCCGCCTCACTTTTGGTGATCTGTTTCGCCTTATTTGGATTCATATTCCCACAATCATTTACACTGTGATATTTTTTCCCTGTTGCAGATTTCCAAACCATCTGTTCCTGAGGTTCGGGTTCCGGATCAGGTTCAGGCTCAGACTGAACGCTCTCTGCACTTTCCTGCTTACTCTCTTTCTGGACGTTGGTAACCACGTTCTCGCCCACCTGCCAGCTATCGGTAGGTGCACAGTTCCAGATGAGAGTTTCCCCGTCACTTTCCACCACTATACTACCCTGCTCATCTGTGCGGAATAATTTAATTCCATTCATACGTAAAGTATTTAAAGGCCCGGCATGAGGATGTCCGTATGAATTGCCTTCTCCGCAACTGATGACCGCATATTCCGGCGAAACAGCTTCCACAAATTCCGCGGTGCTGGCGGTACGGCTTCCATGATGCCCCACATGTAAAACATCTGCATCAATATTTATACCATTTTTCAAAATATCTTCTTCCGCTTCCTCTTCCGCATCTCCTGTAAAAAGAAAGCTGTTCGCACCATGAGTCAGTAAAATACCGATGGAAGAATTATTGGAATCTTCATAGGTATCGTTTGGTGCAATAATAGTAAATGTTGCTCCACCAAACTCATATACATCCCCTACAACGGGGACTTCTATCTTATAAGATTTTTGCTCTGCCGCTTTGATTACATCCCGATATGTAGCCGTACTCTTTTCATAATCCGGCATCATCACCGCTTTACAATTAAATTTTGTGATGACCACATCCAACCCACCTATATGGTCTGAATCCGGATGGGTACCTATCACATAATCCAAGGATTTTACATCCCGCTTCTGTAAATACAACTGCACCTTTGTGCCGCAGTCGTTTTCTCCCGCATCAATGAGCATTGCCTGTCCGTCACAAAGCAGTAAAGTAGCATCGCCTTGTCCCACATCTATAAAATGAACCTCCAGCCGGGAGGGTTCCTTTTCTTTTTCCACCTCCGGTTCCGGCTCTACTTCTGGTTCCGCCTGTTCCACCGATCCTGTTTCCGGTTGACTTTCTATCTCAGACTCTTCCTGTGTTTCCGACTCTACCTCAGTTTCTGTTTCCGATTCAACAACCTCGGACCAACCGTCTTCTTCTGCTTCAGTTTCTGCATTGAGTTCCGTATCTATTTCCACACCGCCTGCTTCCACGGTACTTTCCACAGAAACATCCAGTAACTTTCCTACTTCTCCGCCTATAAATTTCCCACAGCCGGAAAAAATGGCCAGCATTATAAACAACGCCGTAATAAGTCTCCAAAACCCTTTCTTCATGTCATAATTCCTCCCTTGCCCATCCGTATCTAAGATATACCACATACATTTTACCATTATTACAGGCTTTTGCACACAAAAACACTTGATAAACAAACCTTTTCCTGTAATAATCTTAATAAATGATTAAGGTGGAAAAGTATTGCATGTTTACATACAATTAAAGTATAATAATGTTAAATATTACTCAATAGGGAATTTATTATGAAACAGAACAAACATATTGTGTCTGTCATACTAACCTGTGTAGCCCTTGGATGCTTGGTTGCTGCCGGTATTATCTTTTTCAAATATTTGACGGATGATATCCAATCGGGCCTTTTTTCAGAGGAATATCAACCGGCTTATCCGGAGCCGATTGTCATAGTAAGTTCTGAACCCACGACCGAATCCGTGACAGCTTCTTCTGATTTGGAAACATCTCCCACAACGGAGAGCATTCCCGAGCAGGACGAGCCGGTCTCAGAACCGGAGCCGGAGCTCATTCCAAACCCATACGCCGCCAAATACTTGGAGAATAGCGATATGGCCGGATGGCTGATTATCCCCGATACCGTGATCGATTACCCCATCATGTGGACTCCCGGTGACGAAGAATACTATCTCAGGAGGGGCTTTGACAAAAAGAAACTCAATGCCGGATGCCTGATTTTAGATACCGACAGTTGCGTAGATCCCCTGACCACTAATCTGATTATTCACGGACATAACATGAAAAAAGGAACCATGTTCGGCACCTTAGGAAAGTATGAAGATGAAGATTTCTACAAAGAGCACAAACAAATCATTCTTCACACAAAGGAATGTCAGCGAAACTATGAAGTAATTGCCGTCTTTTATTCGCAAGTGTATAGGACTACGGACAAGGTATTCAAGTTTTACAAGTTCTTTGAGGCTGATACCGAAAAAGAATTTGACGACTTCTACGACAACATAAAGAAAATGTCTATATATGACACTGGTGTCACTGCCGAATTCGGAGATCGGTTCATAACCCTTTCCACTTGTGCCTACCATGTTGAAAACGGCCGTTTTGTGGTTGTGGCGAAAGAAGTGGAACCCGGTGATTCCTATCTTTCCGTGGAAGACTCTATAGCTATCCTTAATGCGATGGATGAAGAGAGCCCTAACGAAACCCAATAAAGTTCTGAATATGCCAACACGCATTTCAATATAAAAGGAGGATTTAAAAATGAAAAAGATTAAAAAATTGTTACTTGTGTTAGCAGCATTTGTAATGTGCGTTATCCCCGTTTTAAGCACTCCTATGACTGCTAATGCGGCCGAACCCGTTACTTATTACGTAAAATACTTACCTGATCTTGCAATCTGGAGATTTCAGATCGGTGGTTGGTCGGATAGTGGTTACCACCGCGACCTTTGGTTTTTAAAAGAAGAAATCAAAGACGGTGACCATCTGGTTATTGATGGTGAAGCAGAAGTTCATTTGACTGTAGATGCAAATCTGGGCAGCCTTACTGTTTCCAAGAGTTCCCTTGCTGTTATTGGTGCTACAAGCATTGATACTGTATATACACTCGACAACAGTGTAAGCTCCATCACCGGTAATGTGTCTAAAGCGTATGTATACGACCAGAGTACAGCTAATTTCAACAGCAACGTTACTTATCTGGAAATCATCAGAGACAGAGCAGATTTGTTGGAAGCAACCGTAGCAGTTGCAGGTACAGTTGACCAGGCAAAAGCTCACGGTGCAAACTACACTCACTTCATCTTGTATAGTTTTAAAGCAAACACCTTCTATTTGGAGAATGGTTTGTTGAAAACAGCTCCCGGTAACTTTAGTTACACAGCTCCCGTTGTAGCACCCACACCTTCTGCTCCCGCAGGTTCTTATGATTCAGTTCCTAAGACCGGAGATTTACGTTTCAACCCTCTGTGGTTAGTTGGACTCGCAGCAGTTTGTCTTGTTGGTGGTTATTTCGTAAAAAGAAAATAATTCTATAAAATAAGATTGAAATTATTTGCATAAGGAACGCCCCGAAGAAATTCTTCGGGGCGTTTATTTTTCACTTCATATTAACTTATATATTTATCTATCTTATGAGAAACCTGTAACACATCTTCCAGGAATTCTTTTGCATCTTTTGCACTGCGGAAGTTACTTTCTGTAATTTCCACGGACTGTTGTGCTGATGCAGTCACTTCCTGGGTTACCGCAGATAAAGTAGAGATACTGTCTACAATTTCTGTATTGGCACCGGAAAGATTGTCAATTACGTTCTTGATTTCCTCTATATCCGTTACAAGCTGGTTTACATTCTCATTCATCTTTTCTACCTGCTGTGCAACCTCTTCAATCATCTTTTCCTGTGAGCTTCCGTTTTCCAGGGATTTCTCTACTGCCTTTGCTGTTTCATTTGCATTCGCGGCCAGATTATCCAAAATGTTTGATATGTTTTCCGTCTCCTGTCTGGTTTTCTCTGACAATCCACGAATCTCATCTGCCACAACCGCAAATCCTCTTCCGGCTTCCCCTGCACGGGCACTTTCAATTGAAGCATTTAATGCCAACAAATTTGTTTGGGAGGAAATATTGAAAATCGTCTTTGTAATTTCCTTTACGTTCTCCACATTTTTCTGAAGCTGATGCATGGACTGTGAAACCGTTTCGTTTATCTGTGCCAATTCCTCCGCTTCCAGACGAAGATTCCTCATTTGCTTTGCACTCTCTTCGTTCAATTCCTGAGAATATCTGGCTACTCTGACCATGTCCTCCGCATGTTCCACTGTCTGTTCCAGGTTCTTTTGAATGCTGTAAGTCATTTCACTTTGGTTCTGGATACTTTCCGCAGTACTTGAGGTACTCTGGCTGATATCTTCCACCGAACGGTTTACAATCTCTGAGGACTCCTGTAATTCATTTACCATATCCATGGCACTTTCCGTTCCTTTGCGGATCTCATCCGCAATCTGGACCACATCGTCCAGCATCTCTTTTTGCCTTGTTGCATTCGCCTCTACCTTACCTAACGAATCGCTGTTAAAGGTTTTTCCAACCTTTGTCATATACCATAAAATAAATAACATTACTGAGACAACC
>JAZNGC010000073.1:0-2637 GCA_045589155.1 Lachnospiraceae bacterium | reverse complement strand
AATCAGAACAAAAGGACCACTGTATGTTACGATGGTAAGATAGGATTTTGCAAACTCATATGTATCAGCACTAGTTCCCATTGCCACCAGAATTTTTTCCATAAAGATTAAGAACATAGCAGACATTACAATACCGACAACAACACAGCTCCACATACAGAAGGAACTTGCCTTTTTCGCATAATCAAACTTTCCTTCACCAAGTGCTCTGGAAATCACTGAGGTGCCACCAATACCAAAAACTGTGCCCACAGACATGAAAATTAAAAATACAGGGGTTGCCATAGAAACAGCTGCCACTTGATATGCATCATGAGTTAAGCCTATAAAAAATGTATCCGCCAGATTGTAAATCAATACCATAAGCATGGCAACCATTGCCGGTACCGCATTTTTCAAGACAGCTTTAGATACCGGTGCGCTACGAAATACTTCCAATTCTTTTGTCATTTCCATAAATATACTCCTTTTCATCGTTAGCACACCATCAATAGCATGCTATTAAATTATGTTATTAATATGCCCGCTTTCAGCGAGCATACTTTTATTTATCTACAGATTTTCTGTAGCAAATTGCAAAATTGTTTTTTTTCCGATTCTGTCAATGCAGACAGTAACTGTGCTTCCATATTCTTGATATGAGATTGTGCATTTTTGCAACACTCTATCCCAGATATCGTGATAGCTACCCTTTTTACCCTTCGGTCATCTGCATCGACAAAGCTTTCCACATATCCCTTTTGCCCCAAACGAACCACAATTCCTGCAGCCGTTGATTGCGCTACATGTAACAAAGACTCCAGCTCTTTTAATGACAATTGTTGCTCCGGAGTAGCTTCCAGTTCCATCAAGACACGCATCTGTGTAAGCGTCAAATTCTGAGAGGACAATGCATTATTCGCTTGTTTTTCTAATTCATCATGTATTTGCTTGATAAACTTTCCACATTCATAATTACGTTCCATTTATTTCACCTTCCAAGAATACCCCAAAACAATAGCATGCTTTTGAAACTCTGTCAATAATCGTATCGAGACACTTGTTACCGGTATTTATTTTTTCTTTAACACAATAGCAATAAAGTTTAAATATTTACACGCGCCTGCTTCAATCGCCTTTCTGTCATTTATGGAATATTCATTATCGCACTGTATCCAATCGTTCCAACATTCTTCATTGCTTACCATTTCGCAGATGGAAACAATCTCGCTGTTCTTGGATTTTAAAACAATGTTTTTCCAATACTCTATATCATGGATATAGTCTAATTGCTCGGGAGTCCACGATAATAATAATTCTTTTGGAATATTATTATGGCAGTCTTTTTTCAATCCCGGAACAACTATATAAATATAGCCCCCCTTCTTAACAAAGGGTAAAAGTTTTTCATCTAAATAGGCAGCATCTCTTCCAAAATAATTATAAGAATCTGTACTAACAACTGCATCGAAGAATTCTTTTTCATATTTCAAATCCGTAGCATCCGCTTTTACCGCAATAATTTTCTCCTCTGTTAATCCCATTTCAGCAAAAAATTTTTGATTTTCTTCTGCATCACTCCAAAGGTCGGTTGCATAAACTTTAAATCCGTATTCTTTTGCTAAAAATACAGATGTAATTCCTTGTCCGCTCCCTAAATCCATGACAATAGCACCTGTCTTAATTCTATTGTCTTTCATAAGTTCTTCTTCTAATTTTAACGGGTTAGGTCCCATAATTTTTTTATTGATTATCTCAATATCGTACTTTTCTGTCTTTACATATTTCATTTTAAATTCTCCTTAATTCCTCTTGCTTACAGCTTGAAATTTATAGAGTGTATGTTCTATTTCGTTATCTCAATCCATTTTTCTACACAAATTGTGTCCCCTCTCTTGACTATAGCGCAATTATTATACAACAAAGCAAAATAAAATGCACTACCGTCTTCAACTCATTCTATCCTGTTTTTCCCATAACATTTCTCCCACAACCCCAATCGCCTTTTTCCCACAACTCCATTCCCCACCTGCCTTTCTTCCACTTTTCCCCACAAAAAAATCTCCGTTCAGAACTGTTACGTTCCAAACGGAGATTTCATTATTTCACTTAGTTTCCTTAACCGTTAGTTAAGTGATTGCTCTACTTATCAGCGATAGCAGCCTGTGCTGCAGCCAATCTAGCGATCGGCACACGGAACGGTGAACAGGATACATAGGTAAGACCTACCTTGTGGCAGAATTCGATGGAAGAAGGATCTCCACCATGCTCACCACAGATACCGAGCTTGATGTTCGGTCTGGTCTTGCGGCCCTTCTCAGCAGCCATCTGTACCAGCTGGCCTACGCCGTTCTGGTCAAGACGTGCGAACGGGTCAGATTCGTAGATTTTGCTTCTGTAGTATACATCCAGGAACTTGCCTGCATCGTCACGGGAGAAACCGAAGGTCATCTGGGTGAGGTCGTTGGTACCGAAGGAGAAGAACTCAGCTTCTTCTGCAACTTCGTCAGCAAGAAGTGCTGCACGCGGAATCTCGATCATGGTACCGATGTGGTACTGGATAGCAGACTTCTTCTCAGCCTTAACCTTCTCTGCTTCTGCAACAACAACTTCCTTAACGAACTTAAGCTCCTTCTTATCACCGATCAACGGAATCAT
>JAZNGC010000072.1:0-4633 GCA_045589155.1 Lachnospiraceae bacterium | reverse complement strand
GCTACAATGGTAAGACCGATTACCAGCTGGGGAATCCCAAATTTCTGCGCAATTCCCGCTGCTCCGTCTACAAACCAGTCTGCCCCCTTTACCAACATGACAAAGCCAACTGCCAACAATAAAACCTGCAATAACATCTGCATCCTTTTTTCCTCCGTAATGTAATTGGATTTCCTTGTGTGCTGTAATCTCTTTCCTTCTACCGCGATGCAACCATACAAAAGTATAAAAAAAGAGACCATCATCGCACAAAAAGTACGATAAAAGTCTCGTTCCTGTCTCAATGTATATCCCGGCCTTGCGGCGTGATGACGTTATATACAACATCCTGCGGATGCGAACTACTCCCTAATATTTAAAAATATTTTAACAAATTTTGACATTTTCCGTCAAGAAAAAATTGTAAGAAACATGTAAGATTTTCCCCCTTTTTTTGTAAGTAAATAAAGGTATAATAAACTTAAGCAAAACAAAATCTGACAGAGAGGAACCTATGAATCAAGAACATATTCTGGTCGTTGATGACGATAAAGACATTGTGAACACCCTGCGGATTCAATTGGAAAAGGAAAATTATAAGGTACATTGCGCCTATGACGGACAGGAAGCCTTGGATATTCTGGTCCGCAAAACCGTTCACCTTATATTGATGGATATCATGATGCCACGGCTTGATGGCTTTTCCGCGATTATGAAAATCCGCGAAAAACGAAACATTCCCATTTTAATTATGTCAGCCAAATCCGAAGACTCAGACAAAATACTGGGACTTTCCATTGGAGCAGACGATTACATTACCAAACCCTTCAATTACAAAGAAGTACTGGCGAGAATTAAGAGCCAGCTCCGCAGATATATGCAGCTGGGCGGAGTCCACTCTGCAGGCACAGAAACTGTGGAAGTCGGCAGACTTAGTTACGATTTTGCGGCACACATTCTTACCGCAGATAACGAAATTGTCAAACTAACTTCCATAGAAACAAAAATCATGGAGCTTTTCATGAGGCATCCCGGACAAATCTTTTCCACAGAGGAAATCTACTCTCTGGTCTGGAATGAACCTCTTGCCTATAATGGCGAAAATACCGTTATGGTACATATCAGAAGAATACGTGAAAAAATAGAAATCAATCCGAGTGAACCGGAGTATTTAAAGGTGGTGTGGGGCATTGGCTACAAACTTGAAAAAAGGTAAAAAAATACGAGCACTCATTTACAGAATGATTGCAACAGGAGCATTATTTGTATGTATCGCTTCCGCCCTCATGGGCAGGGAAGCACTCTTAAATCTCTACAGGGAAGGAAACGGCACATTAACCGGAAAAGTCTGCTATCTTACCGAATTTAAGGAATACATTACCTATCTCTTCCAACAGGGAATGGTGGCATATGCAGGTATTGATACCGACAATGATCATTTCCTGTCTACGGAGGATGCGGCAACAATCCAAAAGAAATATAAAACAGCTTTACAGAGCTCTTTAAACTGGAATAGCAGCGACATTCTTTACTACATAAAGAGTAACGACGCTTCCCAGCCGGTGAATACCAATATAACCTATCCCATTTTTTCGGAAGAAGACGGTACCTTAACTTTACCGGATAGCGTGCAGCTTTGCTGCTACTGGGACGGTAACTTAGGGCTTGAGTTTTTCGGCACACAAATTCCGTTACAAACTCTCATGGAAACCCCAACCTCCTATGAAAGTATGCTTTACAAGCCGACAGATGCAGGTGCAGAAAACACGGTGATTATTCTTGCCGTAAAAACAGGTTCTCCCTACTCTTCTTTAACTTTGCAAAAGTGGGACGAAAATATCCGAGGATATGGTTCTCAGCTTATGATGATTTTCTCATCGGCAGCTGTATTTATTCTCTTCGGATTGGCAAACATGATTAGCCATAAGTCTGCCAAAGTAGCCCGAACAGACTTTGCCGCTTCTTCAGGAAAAATCCTTCTGGAGGTAAAGTTACTGTGCATCACACTGATGTTCTTATTCTGGTATTATAACGAGTTGGGCTACATACTTGCCTCCTTGCGTTTCCGTATAAGTCATATCTCTTCCTTGTGGTTGTATCTGCCCCTTGGAGCACTTTCTTATCTTTTATGGACTGATTTACGGATAGGCAAAACAAAGGTATTTACCAATTCCTTATTTTTTGAAGGTATCACTTATCTGAAGGAATACGCAGCAAGTCTTCCATGGTACCGAAAACTGATGATGGTGCAAATTGTTCATGTGCTCAGTGCCCTAATCCTTATCATAAGCGGACTTTTTATAAGAAGTAATCTGGGCATAGTGTTTATCTTAACCGGACTTCTGCTACTGCTCTTCTCAAACCGTTTACGGGAGTTTATAAGGGATAGCAAGCTGATTACCAATAAAATTACGGAGTTGAAAGAGGGACAGGTCTCCAAACCGCTGGTTCTTACCCCTCATTCCATTCTTAGCAAGGCTGCTGAGGAACTCAATGAACTGGATCATGGGATGGAAGTTGCCATAGAACAGCAAAACCGTTCCAACCGGATGCGTGTAGAACTTATTACCAACGTCTCCCATGACTTGAAAACTCCATTAACCTCTATCATTAACTATGCAGACCTTTTATGCGACGAAGATTTACCGGAACCTGCCGCCGGGTATGCCAAATCATTAAATACTAAAGCCTACCGTTTGAAAGACATGGTTCAAGACGTTTTTGACCTTTCCAAAGCTACCAGTGGCAATCTTCCCGTCGAAAAAAATTGCCTGGATTTAACAAAACTCATTCAACAGACTCTGGCTGATATGAATGGCCGGATTGAAGAAAGTACATTAAGTTTCCGGACAGCTTTTGCAGAGGAGCCCTTAATCATCGTGGGAGACGGCGGAAAATTATACCGGGTTTTCCAAAATCTGTTTGTGAATGCCCTACAGTATTCCCTGGATCATTCCAGAGTCCATATTCAGACCTATATACAGGACGGATATGGCGTCGCTAAAATAAAAAACACTTCAAAGGATGAGCTAAACTTTGAGCCGGAAGAGATTATGGAACGTTTTGTCCGCTCTGACGCCTCCCGCTCCACGGAAGGCAGCGGCCTTGGTCTTTCAATCGCCAGAAGCTTTACCGAAGCCTGTGGCGGAAGTTTTTCCATTGAACTTGATGCTGATATGTTTACTGCTTGTGTTCGGTTCCCTCTTTCCGAGGGCAACCCTCCATCCGGACCAAAAAGTAATTAGCAACACACAAAAAAGGGAGCACCGGAAAAACCGATGCTCCTTTTTCTATTATTCTTTCCATGTTTCCTCTATCATGGCATCCACTACATTTTCTCTTTTCCATGTCAGTTCATTACGGTCAAATATACCAAAAGCTTCTCCGTTTCCGGGAATACATATGCCGTTGTCCCACCATACACAGGGGATTCCATATTTCTTTGCACTGAGCACGTATTCACGTACCCACTTTTCAACCTCGGTGTCATTGTAGCCCATAGGGTTATCTTCCAGACTCATCACTTTTCTTTCTGCACCAAACTCCGTTACGATGACCGGAACACCCTTTTCAATAAATTTTTTCTCCAATCTCATAAAGATAGACTCTATAGAACCGCGATGTTGATTTGTGTCCCATACAACCAAGTCATCCGCAGAAGAAAAGGTAAATAAGTAAGGCGCATATGCATGAATGGAAACTCCGATTTTATCATCGCCCTGTGGAATGGATATTCCATTGATGGATGCATCCACATTGGAGCCACCATAAGTGGACAGTAGTAGGATTCTCTTCTCGTTATTTCCACCACTTGACCGCACCGTTTCCACAAATGCCTGATCTAACATGTTGACCACCTCGCGCTCCTGCATGGTGCCACCGTTCCATTCATTGGCTGACCCCTTTGTTCTGGGTTCATTCATGGCTTCAAAAATAAGGTGATCACCGTAAGCCTCAAAATGATTTGCAATCTGTGTCCAGAATTTTACCAGAATATACCGCAGGGCATCTTCTTTTTCCTTATCCGGCGTAAGCCAACCGTTTTCCTCGTGATGCATATCAAGGATTACATACATATCATTACTCAGAGCATAATCCACAACCTGCTCCACACGCTGCAGCCACTGTTCATCAATGGTATAATCCGGGCTTCCCTGTGCATACTGATACCAGGTGACCGGAATACGGATGCAGTTAAATCCTTTTTTTGCCACTTCATCAATCATTTCTTTCGTGGTAGCGGGATTTCCCCATGCATTTTCTCCCCCCGCTGCGTCCAAGGTGTTTCCCAGATTCCATCCGATTTTGATTTCGGACACCAGATCTTTTGCAGTAATATCACGCATGGTGCCATACACGTCCTCCGGCTTTACAACTGGGTTTTCATCCAAACGGATGGTTTTTCCCACCTTATTAAATTCAATAAATTCATCGGGAATAGGAAGTTCCGGTTGACTGTCTGTAACAACCTCTTCTGTTTCTTCTACCGTTTCGGTCTCTTCTACTGTTCCGGTTTCTTCTACTGTTTCGGTTGCCTCTACCGTTTCGGTTGCTCTGCTTTCCGTAGGTTCTTTCTCACTTCCGCAAGCCGCCAAACTACACATCATCATCAAACTTATTGCAAATATAATTTTCTTCATAACTTATTCCTTGT
>JAZNGC010000071.1:0-13542 GCA_045589155.1 Lachnospiraceae bacterium | reverse complement strand
CCATTCTGGCGATGGCATAACCCTTTTTTCCGGTAGAGTGATTGGTCAGATAGCGGACAGGATCCAGTGCTTCCTGGGTAGGTCCGGCGGTTACCAGTACTTTTTTTCCTGCAAGATCATGTGGTAGAGCCAGATAACGCAGGATATGCTGTAAGAGATCCTCAGGCTCCGGCATTTTGCCCGCTCCGGTGTCACCGCATGCCAGATATCCAACTGCCGGATTGATGACCTCAAAACCATAGGACGCCAGTTTTTTCAAATTATCCTGCACAATGGGATTTTCGTACATATTTGTATTCATAGCCGGTGCTACAATTTTTTTGCATTTACATGCCATCACCGTTGTAGTCAGCATATCATCCGCAATACCGTTTGCTATTTTTCCGATTACATTAGCGGAAGCCGGTGCAATCATAACAACATCTGCGCTTTTTGCCAAAGAAACATGCTCCACGCTATATTGGAAATTCCGGTCAAAAGTATCTATCAGACATTTATTGGAGGTTAATGTTTCAAATGTAATTGGATTAATAAAATTAGTTGCATTCTTTGTCATCAAAACCGTCACATTTGCATTTAATTTTTTCAGCATACTTGCCAGATTTGCAATTTTATATGCCGCTATACTTCCTGTTACAGCTAATACAACATGTTTTCCTTTGAGCATTTTTATTCTCCTTTTCAAAAGATGCTATGTTTTTCTCGGGTACATTATACCACTTTCTTCGTGCGCCTTAGCGCACACTAATTTCAATAGTGGCAAAGGTACGCTTTGCCACATTATAACACAGATAAAAAATTTTTGTATACATTTAGAAAAAGTTATGATATAAGAGTAATGTATTGTATCTCCGGTAGGGAGAATGATAACAAGGAGGAACTTAATATGAAACAAAGATTCAACACCAAGAAAATGGTAATGCTTGGTCTGCTTACCGCTGTCCTTTTGCTTATGGCCTACACGCCCTTAGGATATCTTAACATCGGACCTCTTGCCATCACCTTCAACGTAATTCCTGTTGCGATTGCAGCGATCACGCTTGGTCCTTCAGGCGGTGCTTTCGTCGGCGCCATTTTTGGTCTCACCAGTTTTCTTCAGTGTATTGGAGTGGGAGGCACAAGTGCAATGGGCGTTATTCTGTTCGGCATCAATCCCTTTTTGGCGTTTGTACAACGCTTTGTTCCCAGATTACTGGATGGACTTTTGCTGGGCTTTATCTTCAAGGGTGTTAAGAAAGCAAGCAATGTACATATTGCCGCTTTAGTAACCGGTTTTGCTTCAGCTTTTTTAAACACTGCATTTTTCATGACAGCTCTTGTACTGCTTTTTGGAAATACAGAATATATGCAAAACTTAATGGGTGGACAAAACGTTATTCTGTTTATCTGTGGTTTTGTAGGCATCAATGCTGTATTTGAAATGATTTCATCCACTATCATTACTGGTGCAGTAGGATCTGCTCTTTATAAAGCAAAATTATTTCATTAAAATTGAATATAGAATAGAAAAAGGACATCATCTCTGATGTCCTTTTTTATTATTCTTCTTCGTTCCCGTTGTCTTCATTTTCTTCACTGCTTTTTACAGCCCTGTTTGACATTACAAAGAAAATTACAACGCCTGCCACAACAACCACACCTACTACAATAAGAATTATTGTCAAAGGAGAAATATCTGATTTTTTATCAATCGTTATGTCATCATCTTTATCGTTCTTCTCTTGTGTAACCTGAGATTCTGTTGTTGTCTGTGATTCTTCCGTTACTTTTGACTCCTCTGTTACCTGGGATTCTTCTACTACTTCCGACTCTTTTTCCGGAGTAGGTTCTTCTGCAGGTTTACCGTTTGTTGCAATCATGGATTGATCTACAAATGCCCAATAAGCAGGCTTTACATTATAATTATCATCAAAAAGTAAAGGACACTGTTTCTGTTTTCCGTCGGCTGCGCCACCTACATTGGAAGAAGTCTGTAGCCAGGAATGCTTATCGATAACTCCCCAGAATGTCAGACCGGTAATATTAACACCTTCACCTTTTAATTTCAGAATACTGTTATATAAATCTTTATATTGGTTTGCAATCCGCACATACTCTTCTTTTCGGGTTTTGTCTGTGCCATCATATCTTGTGCTGGCTTTTATATCCCACTCTGTAATCTGTACGGATCCCACTGCTTCCGCATAGGCTTTCATGGCTGTTTCAAATTTTTCTAAATTGGGGTAGCCTACACCATAGTGTCCCTGCATACCCATACCGTCAATTCTGGCACCTTCTGCACTCTTTACAGCATTTAACAGATTCAGGATACCTATCATCTTTGTGGAATCAAACGCACTATAATCGTTATAATATAATTCCACATCTGCGGGAGCATATTTATTTGCATAAATAAATGCATTTACTATGTATTCTTCACTTCCGTATACATGCCACCAACTGGAATTGCTTCCGTGGGTGGATTGGCTTAAGCTCTCGGAAGACTTTTCTTTGTCATTACGATATTTTCCACCACTGTCACTGACAGCTTCGTTTACTACATCCCAACCATAGAACATTCCCTGATATTCACTACCTTCACCGGTGAAATGTTCTAAAACACTCTTGATAAACCATTCCAGACGTTTGTTCATCTCTTCTTTTGTCACATAAGGTTTAGATGCATCGTAATCTTCATGGAAAAACCATTCCGGGGTCTGTGCGTGCCATACTAATACATGACCACGCATTTTTATCTGATTCTCGGGGTCTGCTTTATTCCATTTCTTTACTTTATCCAATATCTTTTCCGCTCTGCTAAAATCCAGTACCGGAACCGTAATTGTTTCACCGTTTAATACATCGGTAGTTGTCCCGGGACATTTATTATTACTATAACCAAAAAGCGCATCCGGTTTTAACTCATTACCGATGGAAAGAGCATTAAAGTGTTTTCTTAAGATGGCTTCAACACCCATATCTTCTAACTCTTTTACGGTTGCCGCTCCACCAACCAGGAAGTTTTCGCCCATCGCTCCGGCTATCGCATCTTTTACCGGAGTTACATCTTCCAAAATAACGGGATCAGGCATAATTTCTCTAAGAGAAACTCCTGTAACATAGAAATCACCAAGAACACAGTTACCCTGTCCATAGTTTGTTCCCTGCTCTAATAAACGAATTACAATTTGATCTATATTTCCTTTGAAATCAATACTAAATGTACCATTAAACTTTGTCCATTCACCGGGTGTTAATGTCTGAGTAACCGTTCCGGTAAGTTCTGCGGAATAAGAACCCAAATATGTAGTAGATCCGTCTACCGTAACATAAGGTGCAAAATTTAGTTCTCTCTGTTCTGCCGGTGCTCCTTCATATTGTTCTGAAAGCTTTGCGTAAAATGTAAATTCATATTTTTTTCCATTTTCCACTAAATTAGTAATATCCTGTGCAAAACATTCATAAGGTGTTGTTCTGTTGGAAATCATACCATAGGTAGTAACCCCATTATAGATTTCACTCTCATTGTCTACGGCTGTAATGGTAGCTTTACCTTGTTCCACACCCCACATAGACAAATCTTCGTCTGTAAAATCCGGGTTTAGAAGCACATTCTCGCCGTAGGTTTCTGCCTGAACCTCCAGAGCTGTCATATTTACCAGGCCTAACACCAAAAGGCCTGCCAGTAAAACAGCTGTTAAACGTACTGATTTTTTAATCATAATAACCTCCCTAAGTTATTTATCTTTATACGCATATTTGCGTAATGTTAAAATTTATTTCGAAATAAATTTATTGATTACTTCTACCAAACCATCTTCATCATTCGTTTTTTCCGTTATATAATCTGCTGCCTGTTTCACTTCTTCTCTTGCATTTTTCATTGCTACGCCTACACCGGCATAAGAAATCATAGATATATCATTATATCCGTCCCCGCAGCAAATGGCATCTTCTCTTTTTAAGCCGACAGTTTCCAACATTCTGTCCAGAGACGTGGCTTTGTCAATATTTTTCGGCATTATCTCTATAAAAAATGGTTCCGAACGATAAATGCTCAAAGTATCTTTATATTTTTCCTGCAACAATTTCATACATTTTTCTGCTTTTTCCGGTGGTGCTGTCATTAAACATTTATTTACATCAAAATCCACAAAACTTACAAAATTGTCTACCGGACGGATAGGAATACCATTAATTTTAGCTTCCAATTCCACATATTCATCACTTCTGGTTCCAAGAATTACATGATCTCCCAAATAAGTTATTAATCCAAGGTCGTGTTCGATTGCAAATCTGTAAAGCCCCGGAATAATCTGTCTCGGCAGTACTTTCTGAAAGACAATATCTCCTGTTTTGCAATTAATGATTCTGGCTCCATTGAACGAGAGTAAATATCCGCCATTTCTTTCAAGCTCTAATTCCTTTGCATAACGCATCATTCCCGGAGTTGGTCTGCCGGAAGCCAACATCACAAGATGTCCCCTCTCCTGTATCTCCATAATGGCCCTTTTTGTTTCAGGAGAAATATCTTTTTGGGATGTGGTAAGCGTCCCGTCTATATCAAGAACAAGTATTTTTTCAGCCATTACATAATTCCTCCTGTTTTTTCATCTCTTTCAGTACACTAATACCTAAGGGCAATGATAATAAAAAGGCTCCTATATCTGATATCATCTGCGTTATCTGCACCCCTGTCAGTCCAAAAAGGTACGGCAGGATCCAAATAAGAGGAATGAAAAAAATTCCTTGTCTGGAAGCCGCCACAATCGTGGCTTTTGTGGATTTTCCGATAGTTTGCAGATACATATTACAAATAATAATCCACGCATTTAAAGGAAATCCAATACATTGAAAACGGAGTGCAACTGTGCCGATACGGATAACTTCCAAATCATCTTTTCTAAATAGAGTTACTAAAGGTTCGGCAAAAATAATACCTAAAATTGAAATACCTACCAGAAAACATAATGCTACTTTTACGCAAAACCAATATGCCTGTCTTACTCTTTCATATTTTTTTGCACCGTAGTTAATACCGCACACCGGCTGAAAGCCTTGCCCAAAACCGATTAATGCAGAATTGGCAAACATGGTAATCCTGGAGACTACTGACATAGCTGCAATCGCTTCTACTGCATATACACCTGCAAACATTCCTGCAGATCTGTTTAAGCAAATGGTGGCCAGACTGGCAAGGCCCTGCCGGCAAAGGGAAGGCAAACCGCCTTTACATATTTCTTTTAAGGATCCAAAGCCGGGTTTGAAATTTTTCCACTGTGCTTTCACACTTTCACTTTTTCTACTCATAATCCATAAAACAGAAAAACTGATAATCTGGCTGATAACCGTTGCTACTGCCGCACCGGACACACCCATGTTAAACCCAAAAATAAATAGGGGGTCTAAGCCGATATTCATTACTGCACCGGATACTACACCTATCATAGCGTATGACGCACTACCCTGAAATCTAAGATGATTATTCAACACAAATTGTGACATCATAAAAGGTGCACCGATCAGTATAATTCCCAAATATTCTTCCGTCTGTGGCAAAAATTCTTTTGTCGCACCAAGAAATAAAGCTAAAGGTTCTATAAAAATGATACCTAATACAGCAATAATTATTCCGGTAAAAAAGGCACAAAAGAAGCCGTTTGCTGCCATGATACCTGCATCTTCAAATTCGCCGGAACCTAATTTTCTGGAAATATAATTTCCTGAACCGTGTCCAAATAAAAAACCAAAAGCCTGTATCAGTGCCATAATGGAAAAGGTAACTCCTACAGCAGCAGTGGCATTCGTATCTAATTTTCCTACAAAATAGGTATCTGCCATATTATAAAAAGAGGTTACCAGCATACTGATAATTGTAGGAATAGCCATCTGACAAACTAATTTTGGAACAGAACCGGTGGTTAAATATTCTATTTTTTGTTTCTGATTCATACTGCCTATATTCATCTTTAATAATCTTTCTTATTAAACGATATTTTTTATATACAGTTTTTTATAAACTGCCTAACAAATTTAAATGGGATTGCCTTGACAAGCAATCCCATTTGATTCTTATTCTTCGGGCTCTTCCACAGGAAGTGTCACTTCTTCTTCGTCATCAAAGTCTATAGGATTTCTTTCTTCTTCAGGAATCTCAATCATGGCATCATCCACATTTTCAAATTCCTGCTCTCCATTTGAAATCTTTGCTCTTACTTTGGCAAACTGAGCAACTTTTACGTTATCATCAAGGTTAATCAGTTTTACACCGGAAGTAATACGGCCAAGAATACTGATATCTTCCACACGAAGTTGGATAATAATACCTTCGGTAGTGATAATCATAATCTCATTTTCTTCCTTAACTGCCTTAACACCTATCAGATTTCCTGTTTTTTCCGTAACCTTGTAGCATTTTACACCTTTACCGCCACGGTTCTGAACAGTGAACTCATCCATATTTGTTCTCTTACCAAGACCATTTTCGGATACAAAGAGAAGTGCATCACCCTGGGTATGAAGCTGCATACCTACAATTTCATCTCCGTCGGAAAGATTCATACCGATAACACCCATGGAAGAACGTCCGGTATTTCTAACATCTGTCTCTTTAAAGCGGATACACATACCAAACTTTGTAGTGAGTAAAATTTCACTGTCTTTGTCGGTAATTTTTACTTCAATCAACTCGTCATCATCTCTTAAATTAATAGCGTTCAATCCGTTTTTGCGGACATTGCTGTATTCCATAAGAGATGTTTTCTTTGCAATACCTTTCTTGGTAATCATGAAGAGATTTTTCTCATCTTCATAATTTTTGATAGGAATCATTGCTGTGATTTTTTCACCGGGAGCAAGCTGAAGCAGATTGATAATAGCAGTTCCTCTTGCCGTTCTGCTTGCCTCAGGAATTTCATAAGCCTTCATTCTGTAAACACGGCCGGTATTTGTAAAGAAATTCAAGTAATGATGAGTTGTGGTCATCATCAAATCTTCGATGTAATCTTCATCGATAGTCTGCATACCTTTAATTCCCTTACCACCACGGTTCTGGGCTTTGAAATTATCCACTGTCATACGCTTGATATAACCAAGCTTTGTCATGGCAATTACAGTATTTTCATTTGGAATAAGGTCTTCCATTCCAATGTCAAAAATATCAAAACCAATCTTACTACGTCTGTCATCACCAAATTTCTCGGCGATAATTGTAATTTCTTCTTTGATAACACCAAGAAGGATTTTTCTATCAGCAAGAATTGCCTTCAAGCCTTTAATCTTCTCTAATAATTCCTGATGTTCATTTTCCAGTTTTTCTCTTTCCAGACCGGTCAGGGCGCGGAGACGCATATCGACGATTGCCTGTGCCTGTACTTCGGAAAGTTCAAAACGTTCTATTAATCTTTCTTTTGCAATCTGTGTGTTCTGACTGCCTCTGATAATAGAGATAACTTCATCAATAAAATCAAGAGCTTTGAGCAGACCCTGTAAAATATGATCTCTTTCTTCTGCTTTGTTAAGATCATATTTTGTACGTCTGGTTACTACATTTTCCTGGTGTGCCAGATAATGCTTCAGCATATCAAGAAGGTTCATAACCTTAGGTTCATTATTGACAAGCGCCAGCATAATAACACCGAATGTATCTTGCAACTGTGTATGCTTGTAGAGCTGATTCAAAATAACATTTGCATTTGCATCACGGCGAAGTTCAATAACAACTCTGACACCTTCACGGTTTGATTCATCTCTGATATCAGTAATACCATCGATTTTTTTCAGTTTAACCAGTTCTGCAATTTTTACAATGAGATTTGCCTTGTTAACCATGTAAGGCAATTCTGTTGCGATAATCTGGGATTTACCGTTGGGTAATGTTTCAATATCTGTCACGGCACGGACACGGATTTTACCACGGCCGGTCCTATAAGCTTCTTCACAGCCTCTTGTGCCTAAAATAAGTCCACCGGTAGGGAAGTCAGGAGCTTTTACGATATCTAAAACCTCTTCAATATCTGTCTCCCTGTCTTCTTCTACAATGTTATCAATAATTTTAACAACCGCATTTACCACTTCACGCAAATTGTGAGGAGGAATGTTGGTAGCCATACCTACTGCAATACCGGTAGTACCGTTTACCAACAAATTAGGATAGCGGCTGGGCAATACAACAGGTTCTTTTTCTGTATCATCAAAGTTAGGTACAAAATCTACTGTATCCTTATTGATATCTGCAAGAAGTTCCATAGAAATCTTGGAAAGACGGGCTTCCGTATAACGCATTGCTGCCGCACCGTCACCATCCATAGAACCAAAGTTACCATGACCGTCTACCAGAGGGTATCTTGTATTCCAATCCTGTGCCATATTTACAAGAGCACCATAAATAGAGCTGTCACCATGAGGGTGATATTTACCCATGGTATCACCAACGATACGGGCACTCTTACGATGAGGCTTATCCGGTCCGTTGTTCAGCTCAATCATAGAATATAAAACACGTCTCTGTACCGGCTTAAGTCCATCTCTTACGTCGGGAAGGGCACGGGCAGCGATAACACTCATGGCATAGTCGATATAAAATGTTTCCATTCTTTCTTTCAAATCGACAACTTGAATTTTATCTAATTCCTGTTCGCCGGTTTTATCAAAAATTTGATCATCCATTATTTTTAGCCTCCATTCTCTGCCGGATTTTTAGCAGAGATTTTGCAATCAAATAGAATATTAGATATCCAGATTTTTAACGAATCTGGCATTTTCTTCAATAAATTCACGTCTGGGTTCTACCTTATCACCCATGAGAGTAGTAAAAGTAAGATCGATTTCTGATTCAGATTCTGAATCAATATTAACCTGCATCAAAATACGGCGGGCAGGGTCCATAGTTGTTTCCCAAAGCTGTTCTGCATCCATTTCTCCCAAACCTTTATAACGCTGTATTTTATTATTTTGGTCACGACCCACTTCTGCAAGAATTTTATCTAATTCTTCATCACTGTATGCATACCATACTTTTTTATTTTTCTCTAATTTATAGAGAGGGGGTTTTGCCAAATATACATGTCCCTGTCTGATTAATTCAGGCATAAAACGATACAGGAAAGTTAAAAGCAAAGTACTGATATGGGCACCATCAACGTCCGCATCCGTCATAAGAATAATTTTATTATAACGGAGTTTACTGATATCAAAATCTTCATGGATACCTGTACCAAAAGCAGTAATCATAGCTTTGATTTCTGCATTCGCATAAATTTTATCAAGTCTGGCTTTTTCTACGTTCAAAATCTTACCACGAAGGGGAAGAATTGCCTGAGTTGCACGGGAACGCGCTGTTTTTGCACTACCACCCGCGGAATCTCCCTCTACAATGTAAATTTCACAATTTTTAGGGTCCTTATCAGAACAATCTGCCAGTTTTCCGGGAAGAGCCATGCCCTCTAAAGCAGTTTTTCTTCTTGTCAAATCCCTTGCTTTTCTTGCAGCTTCTCTTGCACGCTGGGCCAAAATTGATTTTTCACAAATGGTTTTTGCAACGGAAGGATTTAATTCAAGGAAATATGTAAGCTGTTCTGCAACAATACTGTCTACTGCGCCTCTGGCTTCTGAATTTCCTAATTTTTGTTTTGTCTGACCTTCAAACTGAGGATCCTCAATTTTAACACTGACAATTGCAGTAAGACCTTCCCTGATATCTTCACCTGAAAGATTAGGTTCGTTGTCTTTTAATAATTTTGCATTACGTGCATAATCATTAAAGGTTTTGGTAATTGCATTTCTAAAACCTTGTAAATGAGTACCACCCTCAGGCGTATTAATATTATTTACAAAACTGAATACACTTTCATTGTAAGAATCATTATGTTGGAAGGATACTTCCACATAAACATTATTCTTTGTTCCTTCAAAATAGAGAATATTTTCATAAAGGGGAGTTTTACTTTTATTCAGGTACTGAACAAATTCTTTAATACCACCCTCATAGAAAAATTCTACTACTTTTTGTTTTTTGCCGTTTTCTAATGTAATGTGATGGATAGAACCGATTTTGCCGCCGGTTTTTCCTTTTTTACTATCCGTTTCCATTCCATCTTCGGGAGAAGAATTTTTATTTTCTTCTGCCGCGTCAGCGGCCGCGCGATTTAATAATTCATTAATTTGGTTATTTTCATGTTCTTTTTCTACTGAAACAACATTGCTTTCTTTAATTTCCTCACTATTACTCATTTCAGCAGATTCTTCTGTTCTGGAATCTCTAAGAATAATACGGAGTCCCTTTGTAAGAAAAGCCATTTCACGGAGACGTCTCTTTAAAACGTCAAAATCATACACAGTTGTTTCTGTAAAGATTGTATCATCAGGTAAGAATGTTACTTTTGTTCCTGTTTTTTCAAGAGGACATTCTCCTATTTCTTTTAAAGGATAACAAACATGACCTCTTTCATAGCGCTGTTTATATACTTTACCACCTTGGGAAATTTCTACTTCCAACCAATTTGAAAGCGCATTAACAACAGATGCACCTACACCATGAAGTCCACCGGATACTTTATATCCTCCACCGCCAAATTTTCCTCCCGCATGAAGAATAGTAAAAACAACTTCAACTGCCGGAATACCTGCTTTTTGGTTAATACCGATAGGGATACCACGTCCATTATCCACAACGGTAATTGAATTATCTTCATTTATTGTGACATCAATCGTATCACAATAACCTGCAAGTGCTTCGTCTACAGAGTTATCTACTATTTCATAAACAAGGTGATGTAAACCTCTGGAAGAAGTAGTACCTATATACATACCCGGTCTTTTTCTTACCGCTTCCAAACCTTCCAAAATTTGAATTTGGTCCGCACCATATTCATGTTCTGTAGTTGTATTACTGTTCATGATTTCTTCGCTCATGATTCCTCCATTCCAAATTACATATTTTCAGAAGTTAATTCTTCATTTACACATGTAACCATTCCGTTTGAAACTTTATAAACTCTGTTTATTTCAAATCGGTTATTTACAAATTCTTCTAAACCTGTACAAGTTATAATTGTTTGTATATCACCTATACTGTTTAATAAATAATTTTGTCTGTTACTATCAAGTTCTGAAAGTACATCATCAAGCAATAAAACAGGTGAATCTTTCGCAATTTTTTTTACTAATTCTATTTCTGCAAGTTTAAGAGAAAGAGCTGCTGTTCTTTGCTGTCCCTGTGAACCGTATTTTCTGATGTCAATTCCATTTACATAGAATGAAAAATCATCTCTGTGTGGTCCTACATTAGTCATTTTTGAACGGATATCCCGTTCCTGATTAAAACACAATTTTTTTTCAAATTCTTCTATACAAACATCCGGCTCATATCTTATTTCCAATTCTTCTTTTCCACCGGAAAGTTTTTTATGTATATCATATATAATCTCATTTAATTGTTCTACGAATATTTTACGACGTTCAATTATTTTACTTCCAAAAGAAATTAATTGGGAATCCCATATTCCAAGTGTATCTCTGAGTCCCGGATTCATATACATATCTTTTAAAAGTACATTACGTTGATTCACAATCTTATTGTAATGATTGAGATTATACAGATAGAAATTATCCAATTGACATAATTCCATATCAACAAATCTTCTTCTTTCAGAAGGACCATTCTTAATAATACTAAGATCCTCCGGAGAAAAGAAAACAACATTACAAAGTCCAAGCAAATCGGCTGCCTTTTTTATTTTTTGACCGTCAATTGCTATTCCTTTTGACTTACTTTTACGAAGATGCATATCTACTTTTGTTTCCACACCATCTTTTTCAATATAAGTCCTGATATGTGCTTCTTCACTGTCAAATTTGATAATTTCTTTATCTTTACTACCTTTATGAGATTTTGTAGTAGCAGCAACATAAATAGCTTCCAATATATTAGTTTTTCCCTGGGCATTATCTCCAAATAAAATATTTGTACCTTTATCAAACTGAAGAGTCAGGAAGTCATAATTTCTGTATTCTGCTAATTCTATTGATTTGATGATCATTAATCTAACCTTCTATCTTGAATTGATTTCCATCAAATTCAACAATATCTCCGTTAACTAATTTTTTTCCGCGGCGGGTATCTATTTCGCCATTTACTTTTACAAGTCCGTTTTGGATGACTATTTTAGCATCTACTCCGGACTCTACAAGACCTGCTAATTTAAGTGACTGGCCAAGTTTAATAAATTCATCTCTAATTCTTATTATTTCCATATTTTACCTTTTTAATCATTTATATAATTTAATAGATATTAAAATAAAATAATTATATATAAGAGGACCCTTGGAAGACGTCAGCACTTAGCGAGATAAGAAACTTGTTTCGTAATCGAGCTTAGTACTGCTACGTCTGGAACGGAGCGAAAGCGCGTCCTCGTTATATATTATTTTATTTTGATTTATATATTTAATAATAAAAATTTATTAACTCACTGTTGTAAAGTTAACAGGAAGAATTAAATAAATATATTTCTCTTCAGCATCTTTGATGAAGCAGGGTGCTTTAGGGTTAACAAGATATATTTCAATTTCTTCGTCGTCTATAACACGGAGTGCATCGATAAGGAATTTAGGATTGAAACCAATCATTAAATCTTTACCTTGTTTATCAATATCAATGTCTTCATTCATGCTACCGATGATAGAATTAATTTTAAGTTCCATGGAACCGTCAGTAATATTGATGATAATAGGTTTTTTATCACCTTCTTTTACAAGAAGAGTAGCACGGTCTATACAACTGAGTAATTCTTTTTTGTTAATTTTAACTTTTGTTTCATAATCACTGGAAAGCATCTGATCAATTTTGAAATATTCTCCTTCAATTAATCTGGATACAACAGTGGTATTATCAAATTCAAATACAATATGTTTAGATGTAAAGAATATATTTACATCTTTGTCAGTATCACCGGAAAGAATTTTACTTACTTCATTAAGAGTTTTTCCGGGAACAACAACTTTTTTAGGTTCATATGAGTTTTTGAGTTCTATTTTTCTAATAGAAATACGATGACCGTCAAGAGAAACAACTTTTAATATATTTCCATTTATATCAAATAATTCACCTGTCATAAGTTTGTTGTTATCATTATCAGAAATAGAGAAAATAGTTTGTCTCACCACTTCTTTTAATGTGAACTGGGAAATGATAACACTGTCTTCTCTTTCAATATTTGGAAGATAAGAGAAATCCTCTCCTGATTTACCTATAATGTTAAATTTAGCTTTTTCACAAGTAATAGTTGTTTTAAAATTAGAATCTGTTTCTACTGTAATATCGCTGTCAGGAAGTTTACGTACAATTTCAAGGAATATTTTTGCATCCAGCGCTATAACACCGGCTTCAACAATATCTCCTTCTATAATAGTTTCAATACCAAGTTCCATATCATTGGCTGTAAGTTTAATAACTCCTTTAGAAGCATCAATCAAAATACATTCTAAAATTGACATTGTGGTTTTGTTAGGAACTGCTTTTGAAACAATTTGTACTCCGCTTAAAAGAGATGATTTAGAACATAC
>JAZNGC010000070.1:0-14356 GCA_045589155.1 Lachnospiraceae bacterium | reverse complement strand
AAAAATACAAAATAATATGTAAAATATAGTTGACAAAATGTAAGGCAAGATGTATTATGACCTTACAAAGCACAAAAAGTGCTCGCACAAATAAGGTGCGCAAAATTAAGTGAGGTGGAGACATATGAAAAAAAGAGGAGCAATTATATTTGGAGCGGTAGTAGCCATACTGGGGCTGATAGCGTTTGGTGTTGGCCTTGTAATGACAGACAAGACAGTAGCGGAAATCGGATTTGAAAAGGAAATTACAGTAGAAAATTCCGTGCCCAGCGTGGAAAAGACAGAGCGTGAATTTCAGATTGAGAAAAAAGGTGATTATGTTTTTCATGCTGCATGGGAATACAATGAAGAGGGGCTGGTTACCGGAATTGAGGTTTTAAACAAAGAAGGGGTAGAGGTTTTCCAGGCAACGGCAAACGGCTGTAATATATACTCGAAAGCAATTGATTTGGAAAAAGGTACTTATAAGTTGGTTCTGACTCATATTGCTTCCAATGAAGAATGGTGTAAATTCTTCGAAAATGAGAACATGGAAGACTGGGATGCAAAGCCGGATTTGGAATATGCAGGTGCGTCCGATGGAACAATCCGGTTGAATTATCAATTTGAGGTAGAAAAAGATATTCCGGTTGTAGGAATCATATTTGTAATAGGTATTTTGATAGGTCTGATATTGGTGGTAATCCTCATTGCAGCGGCTACAAAGGGAGAAGAAGTCAAAGCAAAATTCGATGAACGCCAGGAACTGGTCCGTGGCAGAGGCTTTAAATATGCTTTCTTTGGAATGCTGTTTTGGGGAGTGATTCTGTTTGTACTGGAGCCCTTGGAAATCACCCTTCCCATGAGCCTGGGAAATGCATCTTTGATTAGCATTATTATCGGTGCAACCATTTACGCTGCATATTGTATTTGGAACGATGGTTACTTTGCACTGAATCAAAGAAGTGGTCTGATTATGACAGTGCTTACCGTTATGGGACTTATTAATTTACTGCTGGGTATTAATGCTTTTGTGGAAGGTTATGTTTGGACCGATGGACAATTAAGTATGCCCATAACGAATCTGTTCTGTGGTATAATGATGATAATTGTTTGTGTAACAATGTTGCTGAAGAGATTTGTGAAGGACAGAAGGGAAGAGTAGGATGAAAAATTTAAAGTTAAAATCGGCAAGGGCAGCACTTGATTTGTCCCAGCAGGATTTGGCGGAAAAAGTCGGCGTATCCCGTCAGACCATAAATGCCATTGAGAAGGGTGATTACAATCCTACCATTAATCTGTGCAGGGCAATCTGCAAGGCGCTGGGAAAGACCTTGGATGAACTGTTTGGGGAAGAATAGAGTTCGGTAAAAGTTAGCATATATAAAAAGAATAAAAAGCAAGTATAAACTATTTCTTTGCAGACGCGTTTTCACTCCGCTCTAAACGTAGCAGTACTAAACTCACTACGGAATTATAATTCCTAGTTCGTTAAGTGCTGACGTTTTTCGAGGGTCTGCGCCAGAAATGTTTATACTTGCTTTCTGTTTCTATTAAAATATTACTACATTTTCGGGTCCAATTTCTTAGAACACCTTTGTGGTCCATTTTGTGCAGTCCCAAACCTGAGTTGCCAGACCTTCGTAAAAGTCGGGTTCATGGCAAACCATAAGGATACTGCCTTTATATTCTTTTAATGCTCTCTTTAATTCCTCTTTGGCATCCACATCCAAGTGGTTGGTAGGCTCGTCCAAAAGAAGGACGTTTGTATCACGGTTCATCAGTTTACAGAGACGTACCTTTGCCTGCTCACCACCACTGAGGACCTTAACCTTACTTTCGATGTGCTTGGTGGTCAGACCACATTTTGCCAGGGCGGAGCGGACTTCATACTGGGTAAAGCCCGGGAATTCCTTCCAGATTTCTTCAATACAGGTGGTCTCGATGTCAGGACTCATTTCCTGCTCAAAATATCCGATGTACAGATAGTCTCCCTGTTCTACATTTCCTTCCAGAGGTTTAATCAAACCGAGAATACTCTTTAACAAGGTGGTCTTACCGATACCGTTTGCACCGGTAAGCACAATTTTTTCTCCACGTTCCATTTCCAGATTTAAAGATTTAGAAAGAGGTTCGTTGTAACCAATAACCAAATCCTTGGTCTGGAAAATATATCTGCCGGGAGTACGGGCTTCCCGGAAATTGAATTCGGGCTTGGGTTTTTCCGTTGCCAGTTCGATCACATCCATTTTGTCCAGTTTCTTTTGTCTGGACATAGCCATGTTACGGGTGGATACACGTGCTTTATTACGTGCTACGAAATCCTTCAGGTCAGCGATTTCTTTCTGCTGTCTGTTGTAAGCCGCCTCCAATTGGGATTTCTTCATGGCGTAAACTTCCTGGAATTTATCATAGTCTCCAACATAACGGGTAAGCTGGCGGTTGTCCATATGGTAAATTAAGTTGATAACGCTGTTCAGGAAAGGAATATCATGGGAAATCAAAATAAAGGCATTTTCATATTCGTTCAAGTATCTTTTCAGCCACTCGATATGTTCCACATCCAAATAGTTGGTAGGCTCGTCCAAAAGCAGGATATCCGGTTTTTCCAGTAAAAGCTTTGCAAGGAGAACTTTGGTACGCTGACCACCGGAAAGTTCTGTAACATCTCTTTCCAACCCTAAGTCTGCAAGCCCAAGAGCCTTACTTACTTCCTCTACCTTTGCATCAATCATATAGAAGTCATGCATGGTAAGCAGATCCTGAATGGTTCCCAGCTCCTCCATGTATGTTTCCAGTTCTTCCTCGGTGGCTTCTCCCATTTTATCGCATATTTCATTCATGCGTTCTTCCATCTCAAAAAGGAACTGGAAGGCAGAAGCAAGGACATCCCGGATAGACATTCCTTTTTCCAGTACGGTGTGCTGGTCCAGATAACCCACGCGCACATTCTTAGCCCACTCTATATTTCCCTCGTCGGGCATCAGCTTTCCGGTAATAATATTCATAAAAGTAGATTTACCTTCGCCGTTGGCACCAATCAGACCGATATGTTCGCCCTTCAGCAGGCGGAAGGAAACGTCTTCGAAAATGGCGCGGTCGCCAAAACCATGGGTCAGATTTTCTACATTCAATATACTCATTTGTTCATTCCTCCGTGTATTTATGCCGGAAAATTGCTTCCGGGCACTGCCCCTATGTTAGCATAAAAGAAAGAAGATGTAAAACCTAAAAAATTAGTGTATAATCATTACATTAAGAAAAAGGAGACTGCAAAATGAACGTTGTACAACAGATGCAGTTTAAAAATGCCATAGAGCGTGTGCTTCATGTACCGGGCAATTACACAGGGGGTATCTTAGAGATGGCGCTGGTATGCGATTATCATATCCCGGAGGAAGAATTGCGGCAGATAACGGCGCAGTTGATTGACTGTCTGAAACGGCACAGTGAGGTGTTCCGTAATGTGCGCTTGAATCTGATAAAATGGATTGATGATGCCCATATTATAAAAGAAGTAACGCCTTTGCCTTATGTACGGATGGGAAAAGCTTTTGAGGATTACAAACAGCACATGGAAAATACCGGTACGTGTGAAAAAACCATGGAGGAATTGACCAGGCAGCTGAAGCTTTTTTATGCAAGAAGTAAGGTGATAGTTATTGTGACAGACGGTAGTTTTACGGTAGGTGACAAGGCGAAGACCAAGGAAAATCTATATCCATTTTTATATAGAAAAATGCTATTGGTGCAGAATGAAAAAATAATAACCGGTATGGAGTGGATGAGAAATGAATGTAATCTTTGATATGGACGGAGTGCTCTTTGACACGGAGCGGGTCTACGCGGAAATATACGAGGAAGTGGCACATGAGTGGGGACTGGGCGATGTGCGGGAAGCAGTGCTTGGCTGTATCGGCAGAAACGCCAACGATTCCAGAGCCTTTTTTGTGAGTTGTGTAGGGGAGGACTTTCCCTATGATGAATATGTGAGAGAAACCATTTCCAGATACAAAGCGAAGGAGGAAAGAGAAGGCTTTCCCATGAAAAAGGGTGTGAGGGAACTGCTTTCCTATTTGAAAGAGGAAAATTGCCGAATCGGACTGGCATCTTCCACCAGAAGAGAAAAGGTGCTCTCATATATAGAGCGTGCCGGAATTGCGGACTATTTTCAGGTGGTCATCGGCGGAGATATGGTAGAGCACAGTAAACCGGAGCCGGACATTTACCTGATAGCGTGCAGGGAGCTGGGCACCAAACCGGAGGAAACCTATGCAATCGAGGATTCTCCCAATGGAATCCGGGCGGCCTTCGCAGCCGGAATGAAAGCGATAATGGTGCCGGATATGATACAGCCGGAGGAAGAAATAAAGAAAATGGCATGTCACATATGCCGGGATTTGCTGGAAACGAAAGAATACCTGGAAAAAGAGAGGAGCTAAACATGGCAACACTTGGAATACCCCAAAATACAATTGCTGTATTACAGAAATACAATTTTAATTTTCAGAAGAGATTCGGACAGAACTTCCTGATTGATACAAACGTACTGGACAGAATTATTTCTGCTGCGGAAATTACAAAAGATGACTGCGTGCTGGAAATCGGGCCCGGTATCGGAACCATGACCCAGTACCTTGCGGAAAGTGCCAGGGAAGTGGTGGCAGTGGAGATTGACAAGAATCTGATTCCTATTTTAGAAGATACGTTGTCTGCATATGACAATGTAACGGTTATCAACGATGATATTTTAAAAGTGGACATTGCAAAAATCGTGGAGGAGAGAAACGGCGGAAAACCTATCAAGGTAGTTGCTAATCTGCCTTATTATATTACCACACCCATTATCATGGGACTGTTTGAGAGCCATGTGCCATTAAAGAGTATCACTATCATGGTGCAAAAAGAAGTGGCAGACCGTATGCAGGTAGGCCCCGGCACCAAGGATTACGGTGCGCTCTCTTTGGCGGTGCAGTATTATGCCCAGCCGGAGATTGTGGCAAATGTGCCACCCAACTGTTTCATCCCAAGACCAAATGTAGGCAGTGCGGTAATCAGACTGACCAGATATGAGAAACCGCCCGTAGAAGTAAAAGATGAGAAATTTATGTTTGCCTTAATCCGGGCGTCCTTTAACCAAAGAAGAAAAACCTTAGTAAACGGACTGACCGGAGCAGGAGATTTACATTTGACAAAAGAACAGGTAACAGCGGCATTGGAGAGAATGGGACTCTCTCCTCAGGTGCGAGGGGAAGCACTGACGCTGGAGCAGTTCGCCCAGCTTAGCAGAGAGTTAGGATAAACCAATTTGAGAAGTGCAGATTCACGAAACATGTGATTTTGCACTTTTTTTATGTTCGCTTATATTGCTTAAGAATCTCTTAAAAACACAATATCTTGTACTTTTTCTGCTTTTTTCCACTATATTTTTTTGACATGGTATACCTTATTGTGATAAACTTAGATAAAGTATGGGTTAGTGTCGGTATGGAGGAGTACAAGGCTATGGGTTGGTTTGATTTGGAATACAAAACAGAAGCGATGAAAACATTAATTGCCCGTAAAAAGTTTGAAGATGCCTTGGAACTGGCGGATGAGACAAACTGGAAACGTGTCAAGGATGTAAAGCTTATTTGTACCGTCAGCGACCTTTATAAAATGGCAAAGCGCTATGAAGAAAGCAAAGACTTACTTTTGGACGCATATAAAAGAAAACCGGAAGATAAGACGATTGTTGCAGCGTTATGTGAGAGTTACATTAGGTTGGGAGAAATTGCCGACGCGGAGGATTTTTTGAACGAGTATATTGCACTTGCTCCGGAAGATGAAACCTGTCTGATGTTAAAGTATAAATTGTTGTCGGCAAACAAAGGGGATATAAAGGAAAGAATTGCCCTGTTGGAGGATTTAACAATACGGAAAATCAGTGGGAAATGGTTTTACGAATTGGCGAAATTGTATTATTTGGCAGAGATGCCGGATAAATGTAGGAAACAGTGTGAACAGATTTTTCAGTTGTTTGGTGAAAGCAAATACGCAGCCAAAGCAATGGAGTTAAAGAAAAAAGTGGGTTAGTTTAGCAGGCGAGGGAGCAGACAACCATGGATAAGTATGAATACAAGATAAGAACGGAAGAAATTAAAACGCTGATTACCAAAGGCAGATATGCGGAAGCGGTGGAAATAGCAGACGGAATTGACTGGCGCAGAGTGAAAAGCGTGATGATGCTTTGTACAATCAGCGATCTTTATAAAGTAAACAGAAGATATGAGGATAGCAGGGACCTGCTGCTTTTGGCGTACGACAGACATCCCGGCGGAAGGTCTATTGTATATTCTTTGTGCGAACTTTCCATAAAAATGGGAGAGTTTGTGCAGGCAGTAGAGTATTACAAGGAGTTTGTGCAGATAGCACCAAAGGACAATGGCCGATATGTGCTCCAGTATAAATTATATGAAGCCCAGGATGTAAGCCTTGAAGAACGGATTGAAGTCTTAGAAGAACTGAAATCGAAGGAATACGTTGAAAAATGGGCATACGAGTTGGCTTATTTATATCATCGTGTGGGACTTGCCACTAAGTGTGTGGAAGAGTGCGATGAATTGATTTTATGGTTTGGCGAGGGCAAATATGTTATGAAGGCGATGGAGTTGAAAATGCTTCATGAGCCCTTGACTTCTTTTCAGCAGGAAAAATATGATTTTGCAAAAGGTTTGCGCCGCGGTGTAGTATCGGAAGAAGAACAAAAAATCGAAATTGAGACAAATACCGGAAAAGTGTTAGATGCCCCTACTTTGGAAATGCCTGCAAAAGAACTGGACATCCAGGTAAAAGTAATGGGTGTGGGACAGTATGACACCATCAATATGCAAAAGGAACTTGCAGAACATCTGAAGGAACTTTGGGAAGGAACCGAAGAAAAAGACGAAAACGGTGAAGTTTCCCAAGATACAAGAGTAGCCTTTGCAAGAGAGATAAACGAAGTTCAGGAAATGACAGAAATCTCTATGCCGGAGCAATTTGAACAGGAAACTTCTGATGTAGAAGAGGATTCTTTGGCAGAAGAAACCGAAATGCCGGAAGAGGAAGAAGAGGTTATTATGGATTCGGAATCTGATGAGGAAACAGAAGATGAATTAGAGGAGGAATCTGTAGACCAAACCGTGACAGAGACAGAAGTATTCTTTGGTGAAACCGGCGACATGGACAAGACAGCTAGCCTCGTCATGGAAGCCATGCGGAATGAAGCAGCAGGTGTGGCAACCGGGGAAGAAATTGAAGATGAAGAAAATGTTCCCGGGCAGATGTCTTTTGGTATGGATATCGGTATAGGGGATATGAAAGAAATCCGTACAGTTGGTGACGCAGTGGAACTGGCGCAGACTATAGAGGAAGAAAAAACGAAAGAGCCCCGTCGTCCATACGAAAAGATTTTGGGTATGGAATATGATGGCCAGATCAGCATGCTTTTGCCTGAGTCCGAACAGATTGAAAAACAGATTACCGGGCAGATAAGCTTGGAAGATGTTTTGCGGGAACTGGAAAAGAGACAAAAGGAAAGTGAACAGAAGTTTAGAGAAAACGTAGAGCAAAGAGTATTACAGCAGACAGGAGCTATGTTCACTGAATTTGAAGCAGCTATCAGAGATGGTTTGTTAGAGCAACTGGAAAGAGAAAAAAATACAGATACTATTTCGTTTGATGATTATGCAGTTGAAGATGAAGTACAGGAAGAATCAGATGAAGTAGAAGAGTTGGCGGAAATCGAAGAAGCGGAAGAAGTATTTTTGCCGGAAGATTCTGAGGAACTGTCAGAATTGGATACTTTCGATTTGGAAGAGTCTACAGAAGAGTTTGTAGAAAAGTTTGCAGAAGAGTTTGCAGAGGAAGAACCTGCAGAGGAAGAACCTGCAGAGGAAGAGCCTGCAGAGGAAGAACCTGCAGAGGAAGAGCCTGCAGAGGAAGAGCCTGCAGAGGAAGAGCCTGTAGAGGAAGAGCCTGCAGAGGAAGAACCCGCAGAGGAAGAGCCTGTGGAGGAAGAACCTGCAGAGGAAGAGCCCGCAGAGGAAGAACCTACGGAGGAAGAATCCGCAGAGAATGAACCTGCAAGAGTTGAGACGGAAGAAGGAAAACTCCGTCCTATGTCTCCCGAAGAACAGGAATTGTTTGGTTCTTATGCATATAGTCAAAAGAGTAAAGAGCAAATAATTAATGCAATTGATAATATTTCCATGGCTTCTTACACAGGAAATGTCATTATCACCGGTGATGAAAACATGGATATCCTGACTTTGGCAAAGAATCTGGTAAAAGAGGTGCAAAACACCGACAGTAATTTCTCGGGAAAAATTGCAAAAATATCCGGTGCATCTTTGAATCAGAAGGATGTGGAAGAGATTGTGGGTAAAATGTCTAATGGCGCCCTGATTGTGCAAAAAGCATCCGGCATGACAAAGGAAACTTCCACAAAACTTCACAGAGCCTTGGAGCAGGAGGAGAGAGGGGTTATTGTTCTTCTTATAGATACAAAGAAGGCAATAAACGGATTAATTAAAGAAAATCCCATGTTTGAAGAATGCTTTACAATCCGCATTGACGTGGAAGCGCTAAGCAATAAAGCGCTGGTAGAGTTGGGAACAAAGTATGCCCGTGACAGAGAATACAGCATTGATGAAATGGGTATATTGGCTTTGCATACAGCTATTGCAGACAGGCAGTCCAGCGATCATGTGGTTACGGTGCAGGAAGTTCAGAGAATTATTGATGAAGCCATAAACAGAGCAAACCGCAAGACGTTGGGACATTTCTTTGATATCCTGATTGCAAAGCGCTATGATGATGAAGATATGATAATTCTTCGTGAAAAGGATTTTGTGTAATTAAGGCAGAGGGTTAAGAAAAAAGATAATATAACCGAAATAGAAGGTGAACAGGTTGTTCATCTTCTATTTTGTTATGGCGACGAGGAAAGTGTCATCGTGCTTGCACGAAATGACATTTGCCGACCGCTAATCAGAGCGAAATATGCGAGACATATTTCGACTCTAGTTTGGAGACATGCGTATGAGAATTACATTTGAAGAACACACACGTAATGTCGACAGGACTACAAATGAATATGGACGCAATCGGACAAAAGAGACGAAACGTACCGATTGCTTTGCATTAGACATTTCCGGCATGGTTATGGATAACACTGCTTACGGGGTTCAGGGAAGAACCAAAGAGGACGTGATGCGTGATGCGTCTGTGATAGACACAGACGTACTTCGTGACTACATGACAGTTATGTCTAATTCTATGTCTGAGGAGGATTTTGCAAGACTTCAAAAGGAAGGCTGCTCTCCCATGAACACAGAAATTGAAGAAGTAGTTACCATTGTCGATAAGATAAAAGCGGAGCTTGCCAAGGCAGGCGTAGAGGTTATTGGTTATACGGATACACTGGATGCTGAAACGCTGACGCAGATTGCAGGAAGTGAAACTTATGCCCGTGCCATAGAGAATGCATTTAAAAAGGCAGATGTGCCTGTGACGGAGCAGAATGTCACAGAGGCAGTAAAGGCCATGGAGAAGGCAAAGGAACTGTCTGCCCTTACCGAAGGTGCGGAAAAGTATATGTTGAACAATCAGCTTGAGCCGACCATAGATAATTTGTATTTGGCAGAGTTTTCCGGCGCGGACAGAAATCACAGACAAGCGCTTGGATACTATAGAGAAGAAAGTTCCGGTTATTATACAAAACGTGCCGGTATGGCAGATATGGCAAGCCTGAAGGATCAGATAGAACAGATTCTTGCCCGTGAAGGTCTGGAGATTAACGAAGAAAATATAATGAGAGCGGAATTTCTCGTTCAAAAAGGAATTCCACTTACCGGCGAAAACCTTGGTCTTCTTAAGAGGGTTCAAAATACGGTACTTCCCGTGGACGGGGACAATGTGTGGAAAGCGATAGCATCTGCACTGACAGAAGGAAAAGAAGCAGGAAAAGCAAATATTAATGATAGTAGCAGCATTTATGAAAAAGCGGCAGACGCAGACAGAAGTGTTGACCAAATGCTTTTGGAGGCGGAAAAGTCCGGAAATGCTACAAAGTACAGACAGTTACAGGAAATCCGCTTAATGATGACAGTGGAGGCCAATGTAAAGCTTTTAAAGAGTGGGTATTCCATTGACACAAGCAATTTGGAAGAGTTGGTAGATGCTTTAAAGGCTTTGGAACAGAAGCAGGCAGAGCAAATGTTTGGTGCTTCTGTGAATCCTGCAGCGGATTATAACTTGTATAAAGAAACCGTAGCCAAAACAAATGCTCTTCCGGGTATGCCTATTGATGTGATTGGCAAAGTGGCAGGAAGGATTGCGGAGATTTCTGTTGATGCCTTGTACGAAGAAGGAATGGCACTTCAGAAAGCCTATAAGGAAGCGCAGCAAAATTATGAAACATTGATGACGGCACCCCGTAGGGATTTAGGTGACCGGATACAGACAGCTTTCCGCAATGTGGATGATATACTGATAAGCATGGGACTTAATCTGACGGAGGAAAATCGCCGGGCAGTCCGCATTTTGGGATATAACAGCACTGAAATAACAGAAGATAGCATTTCCAAAGTGAAGGCGGCTGACAGAACAGTTCAAAGAGTGGTAGATAAATTGACCCCTTCAAAAGTGCTTCAGATGATCCGGGATGGTATTAATCCGTTGGAGACAGGTCTTGCCGAGATGGAAGAATATCTTGACGGGCAGCAGACCTACGAAGAAGAAGCTGAAAAATATAGCAAATATTTATATGGTTTGGAGAAGTCCGGGAAAATTACCGAAGAAGAAAAAGAAAGCTATATCGGCATTTACCGTATGTTGCGACAGATTGAGAAAACTGACGGAGCTGCTGTCGGCTCTCTTCTGGAAAGTGGAGCACAAATTACATTTGCAAATCTTCTTTCTGCTGTACGTAGCAACAAGGCAAAGGGAATTGATGTTTCGATAGACGACGGTTTTGGTGGCCTTGAAGAATTAAATGCAAAGGGTGTCTCTATCACCGATCAGATTATGGCAGGTTATACTACCGGCTTGACAGACAGTTTGGTGGGTGAAACAGAAGTCTTGGAATACAACAGGGAACTGCTGGACGAAGTGAGAAGACTTAGTGAAGTAGAGGATGCCGACATTAATATGTTGAGAAAGTTGGAAATCCCGGTGACCGTAGATTATCTGCTTGCGATGTCAGACTTAAAAGAACATCGGGGCAGTGCGGTCCGTAAATTGTGGGAAAAACGTGGAGACTCAGAAGAAACTCCGGAAGCCATGAAATATATTCAGCAATGGGAGGAAGGCTTGACGGATTATGCCGGTGGCAAAGAGACCTATCAAACCTATATGGAACAGCTGAAAAGTATGGTGGAGGAAATGACATTTACGGCAACAGATACCTCTATTGATGTACGGGAGATGCAGCTTATCCATAAGCAGCTCCACATAGCAGGCCTGGCAGCAGCAAATGAAGAGTATGACATCCCTATTTTACTGAAAGATGAGATGACAGCTATTCATTTAACGCTCCGTCATGACGATAATATAAGTGGTAGAGTTTCTGTAAACATGGATAGTGTGCAGTATGGAAAACTCTCCGCAAGGCTGACATTACAGGAAGGTAAGATATCCGGTTATCTGACAGCAGAAACCTCTGTATTGCAGGAAATGCTACAGAAAACGAAAGAAAGTTTTACTCTTCGTATCAAAGAACTTGGAATGGAAGCAGGAGAACTGCCGGTGATTTTGGGAACCGGTCAGGAGGAAGTGGCCGAGATTTCCGAAAACAACCAAAGAGAAAGTACGGCGGAATTGTATCAGTTGGCCAGAATTTTTATTCGGAGTTTAAAGACTACTTTGGTATGAGCTAAAACAGAAGCGAGGTAAAGGTATGAGAATTAATTATAATGTATCAGCGATGATTTCAAATAATTCGTTATCAAACAGTGATGATTTGCTGAGCAAATCTTTGCAGAGATTGTCTTCCGGTTTGAAGATTAACAGTGCAAAGGATAATCCTGCAGGAATGGCGATGGCGAAACGTATGAATGCACAAATCGAGGGTATTTCCGTGGCGTCCCAGAATGCCAGTGATGGAGTTTCTATTATCGAAACCGCAGATGGTGCTCTTTCGGAGATCCAGAGTATGATTCACCGTATCAGTGAATTATCGGTAAAAGCGTCTAATGGCGTGCTTGGAGATGAGGACCGTAAGATTATTCAGGACGAAGTGGCGCAGCTTAAGGATGAAATTGAACGAGTAGCAGAAAGTACAGAGTTTAACAGCCAAAAATTATTGAATGGTGAATTTGATTTAAAGTCATATACATCAAATACAGATATCAGAATCGACTATGTATCAGATGACGTTTCTATACAGAAATATACGATTAACTCTATTCAGCTTACTCAGGTTAACGGAGAACTTCAGGCAGTAGTGGAACCGGGAGCAGGTTTCCCGGAAAGATGTACCGGCGGCCAAGCCGTAAATGGTGTGTATACCGTTACCGCTGAGGTCACAGACAATATGTTTAGCATTACTGCTGAAGGTGGATTTGAGATGAAAATCGACGTCAGCGCCATGCTGGAAGAGCAGAAAAACCAGACCGGACCGGTGGAAGTAGATGTGACAGGTATCGGTGCAATGAGACTGCAAATCGGCTCCAATGAGGGACAGATTCTGGGAGTAAGAATTCCGGAAATCTCTCTGGAGAATCTTGGAATTGAAAATATTGATGTATCTACAGAAGCCGGAGCAGAGGATTCCCTGAGACGGATGGAAAATGCCAATGCGTATATTTCCAGTGTGCGAAGCAGACTTGGTGCATACCAGAACCGACTGGAATCTTCTATCAACAGTATGGACATTACCAATGAGAATATGACGGCTGCTTATTCCCGTATTATGGACGTGGATATGGCACTGGAAATGACAAATTACACGACTTATCAGGTGATGACACAGGCCGGAACATCGATGTTGGCACAGGCAAATGAGAGACCTTCACAGGTATTGCAGCTTTTACAATAAGACATAGCAGTTGGAGGATATGGAGAGCGGTATGACAAGGGAAAAGAAACAGGAATTAACCTTGCGAATTACACAGGCCAATAAAACAGAATTGATTGAGATTCTGTATGAGATGATTCTTGTCTATGCGGACGACGCACAAAAAGCTCATGCAGATGGAAATCGCACAGAGTATCGGGACGCCATCCGTAAAACAAGAGGCTGTATTAATGAATTGTTGGCTTCCTTGAATTTTGAGTACGAGCTGGCCACTAATTTCTTGCAGCTATATATGTATTGCAATAGAGAATTAGCATTGGCGGATGTAAAGAACGATGCAGAATATTTAACCCACGTATGCCGTGTGGTGGGAAAACTGCAAGAAACCTATGTGGAACTGGCGAAGATGGATACGTCAGGTCCGGTTATGCAGAATTCCCAGACGGTTTATGCAGGACTTACCTATGGAAAAAATAATCTAACCGAAAACATGGCTGACCAAGGCATGAATCGGGGATTCAGGGCTTAAGGTGGTTACAGGGGCAGACTCCCTGGAGGCAAGTTCCGAGAGATATTTGTATTTTTTTAGCAAAGCATTAATTTCATAAATGTAACAATCGATTAAATCCGGTTCGATTGCGTTATCAAAACCCGCATATGCGACATCTAAAGCATGGCGGGTTATTTCTATGCTTTCCTGTAAGGAGGGGCGGGAGAAATCCTCTTCGATAGGTATGTTTGGAAGATGGGTTTGTCTGAATAATATTTTCATGGAATATCCTTTCCTGTTAAAAAATTCCTCTTTTAAACAGTATAGCCATTATTTCCCTTATTATTCCGTGGCAAAAAATGTTTTGGAATCTCTTCTTGTACTAAATACCGGTGGCAGAGCATATACTCAGATATAAAATATTATGGCTTGGGGGTAAAATGGACAATTATCAAGGGGTTGTAATAGGTTTGGTTGCTGTTTGCGCGCTTATACTCTTGTTGGCGGCCATTAACAGAAAATCAGAGATTTTGCTCAACGTGGTTTGTCGTCTTGTGGTGGGGGCAGTTCTTATTTGTTTTGGAAATATTGGAGTGGCATTATCCGGATTTTCCGGCGGGGTAGGTATCAACCCCACAACCCTTTTGACATGCTCAATCCTCGGAATTTGGGGCGTTGCAGCCCTTTTTGGCATATTTTTTTACGGGGCTTTGGCATAATTTCACAAAAAATATTTTTTCGCGTTTTGCCTATGGACAAGGAAAAAAATACGGTTTATAATCCGATTTACAACTTGCAAATTCTGTTGTGAGTTTCAAAGATTTTAATTCTTTTTATTTCACTGGGAG
>JAZNGC010000069.1:0-44648 GCA_045589155.1 Lachnospiraceae bacterium | reverse complement strand
CCGTAATTTCCAGTTTCAGGTAGAGCATGTTTCCATTGCGAAAAAAGCAGATGTGGTAATGCTTGCACCGGCCAGTGCCAATGTGATTGGAAAAATTGCTCATGGTATTGCGGATGATATGCTTACTACCACAGTTATGGCATGTAAATGTCCGGTTTACATTTCACCGGCTATGAATACAAATATGTATGAAAATCCCATTGTACAGGACAACATTAAAAAATTGCAGCATTATGGATATGAAGTAATCACACCGGACACCGGCTATTTGGCGTGTGGCGATATAGGCGCGGGTAAAATGCCTTCTGAACAGGTATTGTTGGAATACATTTTACGTGAAGTTGCATTTGAGAAGGATATGGTGGGAAAAAAAGTATTGGTAACAGCAGGGCCTACCATGGAAAAGTTAGATCCGGTGCGTTATATTACCAATCACTCCACCGGAAAAATGGGTTATGCCATTGCCAAGCATTGTATGCTTCGTGGAGCGGATGTGACCCTCGTAACCGGAAAGACAGAGACTCCGAAACCGCCTTTTGTAAAAATAGTGGAAATTACTTCTGCCCAGGATATGTTTGAAGCAGTATCTTCCAGATCCAAGGAACAGGATATTATTATCAAGGCAGCAGCGGTAGCAGATTATAGACCTGCCAATGTCTCAGACGAGAAAGTAAAGAAAAAGGATGGTGATTTATCTATTCCTTTGGAAAGAACAGTTGATATTCTTCAGTATCTTGGGGATAACCGTAGGGAAGGACAGTTCCTATGTGGATTTTCTATGGAAACACAGAATATGCTGGAAAATTCCCGGGCAAAACTGGAGAAAAAACACGTGGATATGATTGTGGCAAACAATTTGAAACAGTCCGGTGCAGGTTTTGGAACAGATACAAATATAGTGACTTTTATTACAAAGGAAACTGTAAAAGAACTTCCCATCATGACGAAGGAAGAAGTGGCAAAAGAACTACTGGATACCATTTTGGGTAATAATTCTACTTTGCAACCGTAAGTTTACACTAAAAATCCACAAAGCAACATGAAATTGGTAGAAGTTGCGCTTGAAAAATCATAATATTTTCGTATCAGATCTGTGATGCGAGCAAGTGGTAGTACGAACCCCGGCTTAGCTAAAATATTAAAATGTACAGAAAAGAGGGCGTATGAGTTTAGGAGTGAATTTACAGTTTTTAAGAAAGAAAGAAAACATGACCCAGGAACAGTTGGCAGAACTTTTAGGAGTGTCCAGACAGTCCATTTCAAAATGGGAATCCGATGCCAGTTATCCGGAAACAGACAAAATTATTCAAATCTGTGATAGATTCCATTGTAATATGGATACCTTGATGAGAGGTAATTTAGAAGATACTGTTGTGGAAGATACCGCAAAATATGATGAGAACATGAACCGCTTCAGTGTTATGGTTGCAATTGGTGTTGGGCTCATTATTATGGGAGCGGGAATGGCCGGATTACTGGAGGGCTTTATGATAGCAGAAGCCATTTGTGATATGGTTATGTTGAGCTTTACTGCTATTGCTATTTTTATTCTCATTGTTTTCGGTGTAGAACGCAGTCAGTTCCGTAAGAAGAATCCTTGTCTGAAACAGTTTTATACAGAAGAACAGATAGATGCTTTTAATAAGAAATTTCCTTTTATTATCGGCGGTGGTGTAACACTTATTATACTTGCCATGATTGTAAATACCGGATTAGAGGAGATAACACCTCCGGCAGGTTGTACTACTGAGCTTTATGATGGAATTTTCATGATGATGATTGCGGTGGCGGTAGGTACTTTGATATATGGCGGTTTGCAGAAATCCAAGTACGATATCAAAGCTTATAATGAAGAAAATGAAAAAGAGAACAGTCCGGAAAATAAACGGATTGGTAAATGGTGTGGCGTGGTTATGCTAATTGCTACTATCCTGTTTTTAGTCTCAATTGGTTTTGAATTGGGAATGTGCAATTGGAAAATTGATAATTGGAGCCACACGATTATGGCTTACAGTTGGCTGGTATTTCCTATCGGTGGAATTATATGCGGTATTATTTTTTTGATTTTGTCAAAGACAGATAGCAATGGTGAATAAAATTAAAAGAAAAGGCGGAACGAAAGTTCCGTCTTTTTTAAATATGCTCTAATATATCTAAAAAAACTTGAAAAATCTGTGCAATCTGTTGATTTCAGCAAAATTTCATTGGTGCTATAATTAGTCCTCGGATAACAGTTGTTTAGAGATTATTTATCAGGATATAGTAAACGAAAGAAGGACAGAATATGGAAACCGTATATGGTGTATTTTTTGACTTAGCAATTATTATCGTATTTGCAAAATTCTTTGGTTTAGTGGCCAGAAAATTAAAGGCACCGCAGGTAGTTGGAGAAATTATTGCAGGTATTTTAATCGGTCCCAGTGTTTTAGGTTTGGTTCAGCAGACAGACTTTCTTGTCCAGATGGCAGAAGTGGGCGTAGTACTTCTTATGTTCTCTGCCGGTCTTGAGACAAACTTAAAAGATTTGTTAAAAACAGGTCCCATGGCGCTTGCTATTGCATGTGCCGGTGTATTTATTCCTCTGGTTTGCGGTACATTTTTATACATGGGATTTTACGGAGTGGCTCCTTGGGGTTCCGATGAATTTTATACTGCTGTGTTTATAGGAGTGATTCTGACAGCAACTTCCGTAAGTATTACAGTAGAAACGCTAAAAGAAATGGGAAAACTGAAAGGAAAAATCGGTACAACTATTTTAAGTGCGGCAATTATTGATGATATTATAGGCATTATTGTTTTAACCTTTGTTATCGGATTTAAAAATCCCGAGTCTAATCCCGGAGAAGTTGTTATTAATACCATTTTATTCTTTGTATTTGCAGTCGGTGTAGGCTTTATTATATACAAAATATTTAAAGTAGTAGATAACCGATATCCTCATACAAGAAGAATTCCCATTATCGGCTTAGCACTCTGCTTTAGTTTTGCTTTTATCGCAGAGGAATTCTTTGGAATTGCAGATATTACAGGTGCTTATGTAGCAGGAATTATTCTTTGCTCCAGCAGAGATTCCGAATATATTGCAGAAAAAATGGATATTAACTCATATATGTTATTCGGTCCTGTGTTCTTTGCCAGTATTGGTTTAAAAACCAGTTTGGATAATGTAGACGGCGGTTTGCTTCTTTTTGCTGTGGGTTTTGTGTTGGTTGGTTTGCTCTCCAAAATTATTGGTTGCGGACTTATGGCAAAATTACTCCGATTTAGAGGAAAAGATTGCTTAAAGATTGGTGTTGGAATGATGACCCGTGGCGAAGTGGCACTGATTGTGGCTCAAAAGGGCCTTTCTGTGGGAATGATTGAACCCCAATATTTTACAGCTGTTATTCTACTGATTGTTATATCCAGTATTTCTACGCCTATTATATTGAAAGTTCTTTATGCAAAGGATCCGGAAGGAGATTTAGTATAAACAATTACGAAGCGGAAGGTAATCTTCCGCTTTTTTTTCCTTAAAATATAAAAAGGTTGACATATCAAATTAAAAAAGTATACTATGACTATGTGTGCCCGGGCACTGAATATTTATACAAGGAGAAATAAATTATGAAAAAGTTATTAGCAACAGCACTTGCATTGGTTATGGCAGCAGCTACACTGATTGGTTGTGGCAGTTCTGATGTTTCTACAGAAAAAGTTAAGGTAATCGAAATTGATTTGACTCAGGAAGAATATGCTTTCGGTGTAGATAAAAACCAGCCTGAACTTTTGGAGAAAACAAATGAGTTCATCGCAAAAATTATGGAAGATGGAACATTTGAAGCAATTTGTAACAACTACTTTGGTGACGGTACTCCCGTTGCAGTTAAGTCTGCACAGCTTGATGACTCCAAAGACCAGCTTGTAGTAGCAACAAACGCAGCTTTTGAGCCCTTCGAGTATACAGATGGCGGCGACAACTTCTATGGTATCGATATGGAAATCGCAGCAGCTCTTGCAGAGTATCTTGGAAAAGAACTGGTTATCCAGCACATGGATTTTGATGCGGTATGTCTGGCAGTAGGTCAGCAGAAATGTGATATTGCTATGGCAGGTCTGACTGTAAGAGATGACAGAAAAGAATATGTAAACTTCACAGATTCCTATTACAATGCTTCCCAGAAACTGATTGTGGCAGCAGACGATACTACTTTTGACGGTTGTACAGATGCAGCTTCCGTAGAAGCAATTCTGAATAATTTTGACAGCAGCGTTAAGATTGGTGTACAGAACGGAACAACAGGTCAGTTCTATGTACAGGGTGATGCAGACTGGGGATTTGCAGGTTATGCTGTTACTTGCACAGGTTACAAGAACGGCTCCCTGGCAGTACAGGATCTGATTAACGGAAATATCAATTATGTAGTAATCGACTCTGCACCCGCAGCAGCAATCACAGCAGCAGTTAACGAATTCTAATTTAAAAGGAAAATATAAATGGCGAATTTTGACCGTAAGGTAGAGAAGTTTTTTGATATCTTAATCAATAAAAATGGATATGTACAGGTTTTGGAAGGTCTGCAGAATACACTGCATATTGCTGTTCTGGGTTTGATTATCGGTACGATTATCGGTACCATTATCGCCTCTGTGCGGGTTATGCCCAAATATAAAACCTTGCCCAAGGTTTTGAACAGCATTTGCGGATTCTATGTAGGACTTTTCAGAGGAACACCTATTGTTGTACAGCTTTTGATTTTCTATTACGTATTATTACCTATTATGGGAATCAAAATGACAGGTGTTGATGTTTCCGTTTTGGTATTTGGTTTAAACAGTGGTGCTTATATATCAGAAATAATGCGTGCCGGTATCCAGTCAGTGGACTCCGGTCAGATGGAGGCGGGACGTGCTGTTGGCTTAAGTTTCTTTACCACCATGGTTAAAATTGTAATTCCTCAGGCAGTGAAAAATATTCTGCCTACTCTCGGTAATGAGTTTATTGCCCTTATCAAGGAAACCTCTGTTGTCAGCTTTGTAGGTGCGACCGATTTGTATGTGGCATTTAACCTGATTGGTACAAACAGTTACGAATTTATGGTACCTTACCTGGCAATGGCAATTATCTATGTAGTGATAGTGTTACTTATCAGTTTGGGAATTAAGATAATGGAAAGGAGCCTGCGTAAGAGTGATAGACGTAATTAATCTGAAAAAAAGCTTCGGCAATGTGAACGTTTTAAAGGGAATCGACCTTACCATTAATAAAGGTGATATTGTTGCGGTTATCGGTCCTTCCGGTTCCGGTAAAAGTACATTTCTCCGTTGTCTCAACTGTATGGAAGACCCTACAGACGGACAGATTATCTTTAATGGTGTAGATATCGCGGATATGTCCGTAGATATTAATGTGCATAGACGTCACATGGGTATGGTTTTCCAGCATTTTAATCTTTTTAACAATAAGACCGTAATCCAGAATATTATGCTGGCACCTGTTTTTGTTCGGTGTCAGGATTTGAAAAAAGCAAAGAGCAAAAATAACAGGATTAAATTTGCTAACCTTTTTAAGAAAGAGAAGCAGGAGTTAATTCCGATTACAACCACTAAGGCCCAAATCAAAGAGGAAGCCAGAAAGCAGGCCCTTGATTTGCTGAAAAGAATTGGTCTGGAGGATAAGGCGGATGTTTATCCCGCTACCTTGTCCGGCGGACAAAAGCAGCGTGTGGCCATTGTAAGAGCTTTGGCTATGAATCCGGATGTGATTTTGTTTGATGAGCCTACCAGTGCTTTGGACCCTGAAATGGTTGGAGAGGTATTGGATTTAATGAAGGCTCTTGCAGAAGAAGGCATGACCATGATAGTGGTAACCCATGAAATGGGTTTTGCCAGAGAAGTGGCAAACAGACTTTTATTTATGGATGATGGTATTATCTGTGAAAGCGGCGACCCCAAGGAATTTTTTGCAAATCCTAAAACGGACCGTGCGAAAGAATTTTTATCAAAAGTATTATAACAAGTGTTTATAGAAAACCGGATGGTAAGCCATCCGGTTTTTATGTTAGAAAGCATATGGTTATTCTGCATAATTGATTTCCCGGATATCATCCAGAGGAATTTTGGTATTCACCACCTGCATAAGACGGCTACTTTCAAATATTTTTACAAAAATACCGGTCATTTTTACATACTCATCATTATGAAAATAAACCACGGAAATCATCTCGCCGGGAATCAGGCCATGTAATTTCCGGTCTAATTCTTCCAATGCTTCTTCGGAAAGATCTACCTTTGGTACTAAAATGCGTTCCTTTTCAGCAAGCGCCTCCCGGAAGCCTTTTAAAGCATCAAAAGGCACAAACAGTTTCGCCCGACTTACTCTTTCTCTATATGCCACTTTTATGCCCTCCTATTTGTCTGTTCCGTTCTACGGTGGTTGCATTTTCCTGTAAATCCATTCCTTTTAAGATTGCATTTTTTCCATATTTCTTTTTAATATCTAAAACGGCGGTTTGTATTTTCCGGTCTTTCTCCGGCTCGTAAGGGTCTGTGAATAAATCATATTGTTCAAAGGCCTCGTCTACCAGATTGTTGAAGGAGATATTGAATCGCCGGATGGGAACAACCGGATTTACAATTTTGGCATAGAGTTCACACATATATTTGGTAATAATACGGACGGAATTAGTGGTAACAGACATGGTGACGGAGCTGTTTGCGCTATGGATGGTATTTTTTTCATAACCTACGTAAAGGGAAATAGAGTTGGTTACCAAATTTTTTTCCACCAGGTCGAGGCAGAGTAAATCCGTCATTTCTTTTACAATAATAAGTCCGTCTTCATAGTTATATTCCTGCATTAATACCTGGCCACTGGAGAGGCAGTTCGTCCGTGCCTTATAGGATTTGATTTCCTCCATGGTAACCGGTTCCCGTCCCCAGGCATGGTCAATCAGATATTCGGAGTCGATGCCAAGAAGCTTGGAAAGTAATTTCTCGTCTGCATGTGCAACATCCTCCATGGTAAATAGGCCCACGCTTTCCAAGCGTCTGGCAATACCGGGACCAATACGCCAAAAATCTGTAAGAGGTCTGTGACTCCAAAGCGTCTGCCGGTAAAGTTCTTCATCCAGATATCCTATAAAATTTTTGGAATGCTTGGCAGAAATATCTAAGGCTATCTTTGCAAGATAAAGATTGGTTCCAATACCACAGGTTGCCACAACGCCGATATCCTTTTTGATATCGGCGAGGATGCGTTTGCCTAAATCGATAGCACTCATCCGGTAAAGACCAAGATAATCCGTTACGTCAAGGAAAGCTTCATCAATGGAATAGACATGGATGTCTTCTTTTGCAATGTATTTTAAATAGATTTCATAAATTCTGGCAGAGTAGTTGATATAAAGCTGCATGCGGGGTGGTGCCATAATGTATTTAATATTGGGAGGAATCTGGAACACCCGGCAGCGGTTTGAAACACCCAGAGCTTTCATAGAGGGAGAAACGGCAAGACAGATGGTGCCCCGCTCCCGTTCCGGGTCGGCTACAACCAGATTTGTTTTCATAGGGTCCAGTTTCCGCTCCACACATTCCACGGATGCATAAAAAGATTTTAAGTCAATACAGAGATAGGTCCGGTTTTCCATAGTGCCTCCTTTCCGATTACTACCAGCATTATAGCAAACATATGTTCTGTTGTAAATGGGGAGTTTTGGAAACAGGAAATCAGAAACTCTTGAGAGAGTGCTATAAAAATGATACAATTTCTTTAACGTATATCCAAACAATAAGGAGTACCTGTGCATGGAACGACAAGTAGATTTGAAAGAAATTTCCGATGGAAAATTCTATGGATTAAATGATATGGTAAAAGCTTGTGCCAATAATTGTGAAGGTTGCAGCGAGTGCTGTCACGGAAGAGGTGACACCATAACGTTGGATCCTTTAGATGTATTTCAACTGAAAAACGGTTTACAGATGGGGTTCGAACAACTTATGGCACGGGGAATCAGCCTGGGCGTAGTGAATGGAATTATCCGTCCCAGTATGATGATGACAGACGAGGAAGATTCTAAGTGCGTATTTTTAAATAGCAATGGCCTTTGTGATATTCATGGGTTCCGTCCCGGATTATGCCGTCTGTTTCCTTTGGGAAGAGCATATGAAGATGGTGAAATCAAATACATTCTTTTAACAAATGAATGTGTCCGTGAAAACAGGACGAAGGTGAAAGTGCGGAAGTGGATTGATATGCCGGATATGAATACTTATGAAAAATTTTTGTTGCAATGGCATGATTTTTTAAAGTATATTGAGGTAATGGTGGCAGACGCAGAGGATGAAACCTTTGCAAAGAATTTAAATATATACGTACTTCAAAAGTTTTATGTGGACAATTTTGGAGAAACCTTAGAACAGTTTTATGAAGCTTTCGGGAAAAAATTGATGGAAGCGCGCGAGATATTTGGATAAGAAAAAGGATTGGAATTTTCAAATTCCAATCCTTTTTTATACAAACTTTAAAGTTTCCAATATTTTTCTATATACTTTTGTGCATCCTCGGAGGATAGAGTGAAATGTTGCATTAACTTGGCAGAGATGTCATCAGGAGAAAAGTTGGTTTCCTGAAGTGCTAATATTAAAGATTTAATACCTTGCTCAATACCAAGCTCAATACCTTCGTTACGAACCATTTCGTCATGTTCCCAAGATTTCATATAATTAATGCCAACCTCCTTTCGGTGTTTTGTATTTTTTACAATTTGATGAATGCTATTTAGATTTTCATTTGTCACATTTTCGTCAGATGTATTCTCTATGTATTTTAACATATCTTTCAATTCCTGACTAGGATTTCCTTCTTTTCCTTTTGTATAAAGAAAGATTTTTGTAGCACCGTCATCATAAGAAACGGAAGAATCCTCGACACATTGATTGCGGATAGTGTAAACCATACGATTCTTTTCAAACGGGTCATAGGGTAGGATGAAGATGATGACTACGTTTTGTAATCGGTCATATTTAACCCCGGTAGATAAAAGTTGTGTGTCAATAAGACCATGATAATATCACATACGTTTTGGAAGCGAATTTTTTTCAAATGATCTGTTTGGTTCCATATCGTAGATATCCGAAATGATTTGAGCATCTGCTTCATCTAGTGAAAAGGGATTATCAATTTCTGAAACATCTTCAATATAAGCATCTAAGCGAATTCCGTGTCGGTCCGTATCAATTCCAAGTACATTTTTTTGAGGAACAATTCGTACATTTCGAATTGGTCTTCCAAGAATGGTACTGAGAAGAATCCGACAAAATTCGGCCCCCTCTTTTTCTTGTAAAAGTATTTGTTGGAATAAGAAATCATCCAACAAATTCAATTCTGCCAAAGGACGACGAGGTTTGGTAATTACGGGTAAAGATTTGTTCATAGGCATAAACTCCTTTTGTAAATTAGTAGATTGAAATAATTGGCGAATCGCCGGACGCAGTAAAACTGCGATAAAATAAAAATAGTTCAGAATGGGAACTCCTATTTGAAAGCAAGTAGAAATCTTGCTGATGTAAGACATAATATAACCGATTTAAAAGAAAAAACCAAGCGAAAAAAGTCAATTAATGTGATGGATGATGAAGAAGATATATGATACAATTGTTATACAAAGAACTTGTAATCTTTGTCGAAAGGACTATAAGAAGTAAATGTGGGTTTGTGGAGATAAATAATGAATCAAGATAGATTAATGAAAATAAGGACGGCGGAAAAGGAATCCCATTTAGAAATATACTCGACGGCTAAGTTATATGAGCAAGGAAGTTGGTTGCAAAAACCGATTAAAACGGTTCTGGAGTTGTTACCACTTTTCGCGAATTATCAAAGATTGAGAGTCTTGGATTTGGGTAGTGGCGTAGGAAGAAATAGTATCGCTGTGGCAAGAGAATATAGGGCCATAGACTGCAGAGTTGATTGTGTAGATATACTTGATTATTCCATTGAAAAATTACAAGAAAATGCAGCAAAATATAACGTGGAAAAAGAGATAAAAGGAATTGTATCTCCCATAGAAAATTTTACTGTCAAAAAAAACACATATGACTTAATTATGGCTGTTTCTGCACTGGAACACATTGATACGGAACAGAACTTTAAGGAGATATTGAAAGATATTAATGTGGGAATCTGCGAGAAAGGCGTGGTATGTTTGGTAATAAATTCCGGTGTAACCGAGCGGGATAAAGAAACAGGAGAATGGTTATTACCCCAATTCGAGGTAAATTTGCCGACACAAGAGTTACAGACTATTTTACAAGAATCTTTTGATGGCTGGAAGATATTAAAGTCCACCGTGAGGCGGCAGAAATATGACATTCCACGCTACAAAAGAATCGCTGAACTAGAAACAGATGTGGTTACTTTTGTAGCACAGAAAATATAAAATGGAGGAATCGGAAATGGAATGGAAAGAGTGTTTTAATATTTTAGGTATGTATGTAATGATTGCAATTTTGATACCTAACATTATATATGCAAGTAAGTTCAAAGGTGTAAAAAATAAGTGCACCAATAAGTTTATGAATGTCCTGGAGATGCTTGCCCGTTTGGCTTGTATGGTGTTGATGCTCTTCTGTATAAGGCTTGGCGGCTTTGGTTTTCATTCGGTAGAAGAGGCAATTATTTATGTGCTGGGAAATATTGTTCTGATTTTGGCATATTGGGTGGTTTGGATTTCATTCTTTAGGAATCAGAAGCCTTGGAAGAACATAACACTGGCGGTTCTCCCCACTGCCATTTTCCTACTCAGCGGTATTGCACTGCAGTATGTTGCCCTCACTGTCAGTGCAGTGATTTTTGGTATAGCACATATTTATGTTACATACAAAAATGTGAAGGAATAAAGGTATGATTAGAATTGAGAAAGCTTGTTATGAAGATGCAAAAGTTCTTGCAGATATCATGATTGAATCCTGGCATGCTGCGTTTGTAGGGATTATGAGTGAAGAAACGGTTAAAGAGTGCACCGTACCGGAAAATACGGAGAATATGATGAAAGAGATTCTCCAATCGGAAAAAGGAACCTTTTATGTGGGAGAACTAAACGGAATCCCCTGCGGAGAGTTGTTTTGGTGTCCGGGAGAGGAAGAAAACAGTGCAGAGATTCTTGCTCTGCATTCCATAAAGGAATCCTGGGGAACCGGGCTTGGAAAATCCTTGGTAGAACGGGCTGTAAATGATATAAAAGAAACCGGAAAAAGCACTGTTTATCTTTGGGCATTTAAGGAAAACAAACGGGGCAGGAGATTTTATGAGAAATGCGGTTTTTTCCATAATGGAGAAGAAAGAGTCAGCGACTTTGACGGTGCGATAGAAGTTAAATATGTTTTAAGAATGGACTCTTAAAATTGATAAAGGAATAAGAATTATGAATCAGGATTTATGTATAAAAACAGAAGAAGGAATTTTAAATATCCGGGTCGGCGCAATCATAATGAAAGATGAAAAGTTTCTTATGGTAGAAAATGACCGGTTTGATCATATGTATTCCGTGGGTGGCAGAATTAAATTCGGCGAAACGGCACAGGAAGCGGTAGTACGGGAAGTCTTTGAGGAAACCGGAATTAAGATGGAGATTGACAGATTAGGGTTTATCCATGAAAATTTCTTCCCGGGAGATTCTGTGGTAAAGCAGGGAAAAATTGTTCATGAAATTTCTTTCTTCTTTTATATGAAAGTGCCCGGGGATTTTGAACCGGTATGTGAAAGCTTTACAGAGGATGGAAACAAAGAACGTCTGGTATGGATTAAGGCGGACCATCCAAAGAAATATTATCCCGAATTTTTTAAGACTGAGCTTGCAAATCCCACAAAAGAAGTTAAACATTTTGTGACCAGACAAGTGTGATAGAAGAACCTTTAAAAATTGAAGTACAAAAGAAAGGATTGATATTATGCAATATTGCAGATTGCAAATAGGATGTCTAATTATTGTTATTTATATAAGCATTATTTATTTCCGGGAATGCAGGAAATATCACAAATTGCTAAAAAGCAGTATATTTGATGAAATACTCATTTTAAGTATGATTTGTCTTGTTTTTGATGGTGTTACTGCAGTGACGGTAAATAACCTGGAGACGGTAAATCCGGTACTGAACAAAGGGTTTCATTTGTTCTTTCTGTTAGGTCTGGATACGGTTATTTATATGATGTTCTGGTATATGATAAAAACAACGGGAGAGCTTCCGAACAAAAAATGGAAAAGGTTATTACTGCATGCCCCGTTTTTAATCAATGTAGTGATTGTAATAACAACTATCGATTTCTTGGAATTCCGGGAGGGAACATATTCTAATTATTCTATGGGTGTATCGGCATATACCTGCTTTATTATGGTTGGAATATATGTTATGTTTTCTCTGATTGTCTTTTTAAAAAGATGGAATTACATTGAAATCAATAAAAGAGCAAGTATTCTGACCTTTTTGTTGGCAAGTTGTAGCCTTACCATTGTACAAGCTATATATCCGGAAATTTTATTAACCAGTGTAGTAATAACACTCGTGGTAATTGGTATATATTTAAATCAGGAAGATCCCACTTTAAACGAAATTTCAAGATACCATGATGAGATGGTAATGAGTTTTGCCACTTTGGTGGAGAACAAAGACGGTAGTACCGGCGGACACATCAGAAGAAGTACCGCGTATGTAAAATTGTTGGCAGAGGAAATGAAGGCAAGAGGTTATTATAAAGAGATTTTGACAAGAGATTATATCCAAAATCTTTGTCAGGCCGCACCTATGCACGACATTGGAAAGATTGGTGTTCCGGATGCGGTATTAAAAAAACCGGCAAGACTTACGGAAGAAGAGTTTGAAATCATAAAACAGCACACCTTAAACGGAGGAAAAATCATAGAGGAAACTTTCGGAAATCTTGGGGATAAAGAGTATACAAGAATGGCATATCAGGTTGCAAGATTCCATCATGAAAAATGGAACGGAAAAGGATATCCGGACGGACTAAAGGAAAGAGAAATTCCTTTATGTGCCAGAATTATGGCTGTGGCAGATGTTTTTGATGCAGTGTCCGAAAAAAGATGCTATAGAGATGCCATGTCATTGGATCAGTGTTTCGCAATTATTAAGGATGGCAGTGGTCAGGATTTCGAACCTGTAATTGCAAATACTTTTTTAGCTGTTAGAGATAAAGTAGAGCAGATACATAGCGGTATTAAAGATAATCTGTAAAAGCATTTTTACTCAAAATATCAAGAATCACTCCATAAAGTTTGCTATGATATAGTTACGGTACCGGAAGGAGGGTTGTTTACAATGAACAAGTTAGAGTTACTTTCCATATCTTTGGCCTATATGGAAGATCATCTCTGCGAGGATATCAGAACAGAAGATGTCGCAAGAGAATGCTATTGTTCAAAGTCAACCCTTGAAAAACTGTTTCGATGTGTGGAACATATTTCTGTTCACGACTATATTGTGAGACGGCGTATGATGAAAGCTGCCCGTTTGATGCTGGAAAAACAGGATATGGCGTTACTTGATATTGCGCTCATATACGGATACAGCACAAACGAGTCTTTTACCCGTGCATTCAAACAGGTGTGGAACTGTAAACCTTCCGAATTTCGCAAAAACAGCAAATTTTCGGAGTTGTTTCCAAGGATAAATGCACCCTTGGAGGATGGAGATGAGTATATGAGAGACAGAAGACATGTAGATATCAGTGAGTTGTATGATTTGTTCAAGAGTAGAAAAGATTGTTACTTTGTTTGCTGTGACATTAAGCATATGATAGAGATAAATGAAATTTCTCATAAGGCAGGAGATTTGGCAATCATTGAACAAATGCGCAGAATGGAAGAATGTTGCGGACCCGAAGATATTGTATTCCGTATCGGTGGTGATGAGTTTGCAATGATTACGAATAGCAGCGATAAAAAATATGCCGAGGAAGTGGCAGAAAAAATCCGGTCTTTAAATGAAACCACATTTGCTTATGAAGACCGGCAGATTCCTTTAAAACTTCATGTAAGTGTGGCACGGTTTGAAAATTCACCTTTAAGATACAGTGAGCTTTTTACCGGTTTGCATGAAGCCATTAAGGAAAGTAAATAGAGGTTGCTGTACGGACCTTAATAATTTTTTCTTGACAGATGAGTCTGTTGCTATTATATTGAAAAACAGAATAAAGAAAGGTAGGTTGTGAGACCAAATGAGGAAGATTTCTTGCTAAAAGTAACTTTATAGTCATGACAGATAAGCAGAAGGCAGGATTGCTTTCGGCTTGGGTTTTGTCGTGCGCAGGCAAGAAAAATCATTCTCACACGAATACTGTTTATATACTTAAGCAAAAAGTGCAGAAGATTTTCTGCACTTTTTTTGTTGGGACAGGAGAAAATCTCAGGGTTCCTTTTGAAGTGCAGTAACTTTTGTCAGATGCAGGGCAAAACATTTTGAAAGGAGGGATTCTATGTCCTTAATCAGTGTAAATCATTTAACTTTTTATTATGAGGGTAGTTTTGATAATATTTTTGAAGACGTATCTTTTCGGATAGATACGGATTGGAAGCTGGGTTTTGTTTCCAGAAACGGCAGAGGGAAGACAACGTTTTTAAATCTCCTGATGGGAAAATATGAGTATATCGGTAGCATAACTTCTTCAGAAAAATTTGATTATTTTCCTTTTGACGTAAAGGACGAAAGCAAAATCACAATGGATATCGTCGAAGAGCTTTTTCCGGAGAATGAGTTTTGGAAGATATGCAGGGAGTTGTCGCTGTTACAGGTAGAGGCGGATGTGCTCTATCGTCCGTTTGAGACTTTAAGTTTTGGCGAGCGGACAAAGGTTATGCTGGCGGTGTTATTTTCCATGGAAGAACATTTTCTTCTTATAGATGAGCCAACAAACCACCTGGATGCTTTTGGCAGAGAAATTGTCCGGGAGTATTTAAAGCAGAAAAAGGGATTTATTCTGGTTTCCCACGACAGAGATTTTCTGGACAGGTGTATTGATCATGTGCTTGTAATCAATAAGACTAACATCGAAGTATATCAAGGCAATTTCAGTACCTGGTGGGAAAATAAAAACCGTCGGGATGCTTTTGAGATGGCGGAAAATGAGAAACTAAAACGGGAAATCGGAAGACTTCAGGATTCCGCACAGAGAACCGGAGCGTGGGCAGATGAGTTTGAGTCCATAAAAATTGGAAAAGGTCATAGTAATATGGAATGGGGAAAAGGATCCCGGTCCTATATTGGTGAAAAATCACGGAAAATGTCCCAAAGGAGGAAGAATCTGGAGCGTAGGCAAAACCGTGCCATTGAAGAAAAATCACAGCTATTGCACAATATTGAAACGGCTGAAGATTTAAAACTGTTTCCTCAAAAACATTATAAAGAGGTGCTTGTGAAAATGGAGGATTTGCTGATGTTTTACGGATCAAAAGTTTTGCCCACGGTGAATTTGGAAATTCGGAACGGAGACAGAGTGGTTTTGCAGGGGACAAACGGATGCGGAAAATCCAGTGTGATAAAGGCTCTGTTGGGAGATTCTGAATTTTTGCAGACAAAAGGAACGATTACCACCGCAAGCGGAATGGTTATTTCTTATGTGTCCCAAGATACGTCTCATCTTAGTGGTATGCTGGAGGATTATGCAGAAAAAGAGGGGATTGATCTAACGATTTTCTTTGCACTTCTCCGAAAATTGGATTTTTCCAGGGTACAGTTTGAGAAGCCCATGGAGGATTACAGTGGAGGTCAGAAAAAGAAGGTTTTGCTTGCGGCAAGTCTTTGTAAGTCCGCTCATTTGTATATTTGGGACGAGCCTCTGAACTTTATTGACGTTTTTTCCAGAATGCAGTTGGAGAATCTGATTTTACAATTTAAACCGACAATGCTTCTTGTGGAGCATGATAAAACATTTGTGGATAAAGTAGCCACAAATGTGGTAAAAATTGGATAACTTATTCCTCTTAAAATTTCATTAAGATTGCTTAAGAAATGTTGAATTGTCAGATAAATTGTGGTATTTTTAAAGTACCGAAAAACGTCGGTGTGAGTCGAAAAGCACCGGCGTTTTTTGACCCGTAACAGACAATATAAAAAGGCAACAAGTGCCACGGGCACAAGAGAGGAGTACCAATGAAAAACAAATTATATTACGTATTTTTTATTTGCTACGCTGTAGTTTTTGCCATCATATTGTATATAAACGGCGTATTTACCGGTGAGGTAACGTCCTTAGTCAATGTGGCAATTAACGTTGGATTTTTGGTTATAATCGGAATTCTTTTTGTGATTTCAACAGTTAGTTTTACGCGCTTGAATAATTGCACAAACGAACTTGAAAATGTGACATGGGCCTTGCAGCAGGAATATATTGCTTCCGGTGGGAAAAATCTGGGTGACATTTATTTAGAGAAAAAAGATTTCTTCCAGAACGATGAATTGAGAGAAGCATTTAATAAATACCGCACCCGAATGAAGGGTTATCGTACCAGAAGAGGTTTCTCCAATACCTGTGACTTGGAAGAATACATTAATGAAGACTTAATTGATCAGGTTGGAATGAACTTTTTCAATGCCGGCATGTCCGGAACCTTTACGGGTCTTGGTATTTTAGGAACTTTCTTGGGCTTGTCCCTTGGTCTTGGTTCTTTTAACGGAGATGATATTTATACTATTTCTGATAACGTAGGTCCCTTGTTAAGTGGTATGAAGGTAGCGTTCCATACTTCTGTTTATGGTATTTTCTTCTCCTTGATTTTTAACTTTGCATACAGAAGCATTATGTCGGATGCCTATGAAAAACTGGAAAATTTCTTAAACGCATTCCGCCAGTATGCGATGCCGGTGGCTGCCACAGAAGATGAAAATATGTCAGCGATGCTTGTATATCAGGCAAACATGAGCAATTCCATGAAGCAGATGCTGGAGCTGATGAAGGGTAATGCAGCAGAGCAGACAGCAGGTGTAGAGAGAATTGTAAACCGCTTTATGGTTCAGATGGGTGACACCCTTGGTACAACCTTTGAGAAGCTGGGTAATGACCTGAAAAAATCCTGTGATGCACAGGTGAATTTTGCTGTAAACAGTAGAGATATGATGAAAGCGGCTTCTGCTATGCTGGAGGCAAATAAAGAAACGCAGGAAAGATTTGCAGCGTTGGCAGACAGTCAGGCGGCTTTTGCAAAAGAGTTACAGGCGCAAAAGAAAGAAATTGAAGAGACCTGCGATGAAATCAGTAACCAGTTATATGCATTTGAACAGATGAGGAAGATGTATGAAAAATAGAAGAAAGAATAGGGAAGCATTTGCAGAGCACAGCTTCTGGCAATCCTATTCCGATATGATGGCAGCGTTGTTGCTAATCTTTATTTTGATTATTGCAATTACACTTTCCATCTATAAACAAAAGACTACGGATTTGGAAGAGACCAGGCTGGAGCTTAGTGCAGCAGAACAACAATTAAATGCTACAATCATTGACTTGGAAAATTCCAAGATTGAACTGGAAAATTCCAAGGTGGAAATCGAAAATTCTAAAATAGAGCTGGAGAAAACAAATAAAGATTTAATGGCGTCCCTGGCAGAATTGAAGGAGCTTTATGCCCAGGCAGCCCTGACTCAGGACGAACTGAACAAAGCGTACCTTGAAATTGAAAATGCACAAAATGAGCTTGCAACCACAAAAAGTGAATTGCAGGATATTGTTGGTATCCGTACAGACATTATCGGTGCCCTGCAGTCTACCTTTAATAATTCCAGTATGTACGTGGATGCCCAGACAGGATCCATTGCATTTTCTTCCGATGTATTATTTGCATTTGACAGTGCAGTGCTGAGTACCGAAAGCCAGAAGGCGCTGAAGGAAGTTATTCCTAAATATCTGGATGTTCTTTTGCAGGATCAGTACAGGGAATATATCGCGGAAATTATCATTGAAGGACACACCGACACAAATGGTACCTATAAAGCAAACTTACAGTTATCTTATGACCGTGCCAGTGCGGTTGCCAATTTCTGTCTGGATGAGAAAAATGGTTTGTCTAAAGCCAAGATATCTCAATTACAATCACTTCTTACAGTAAATGGCCGTTCTTACAGTAACCCCATTTATGTGAAGGATGCAAACGGAAATCCTACAACAAAGGTAGATATGGATGGATCCAGACGAGTGGAAATAAAGTTCCGTTTGAAAGAAGATGAAATGATTAAAAAGATTGCAGAAATTTTGAATCAGCAGTAAAAATGTATTTGGAAAAATTATTATGACAGAAGAAACCCGTAAGTTAAGAGACGAACAGTTTGAACGAGCAAAAGAAAAGGTTATCGGAATTCAAAGACAGCGTCAGGGAATAGGTACCTTGTCTGAAAAAACGACCCATGCGATTTTTAAAAATTTTTATGCGCCGGATGAGGACATGCATGAAATTCCCATAGACAATTATGTGGCGGATATTTATACCGGCTCTGAAATAGTCGAAATCCAAACCAGACAGTTTAACAAAATGAGAGATAAACTGACCGCTTTTTTGCCGCTCTACCCGGTGACTATTGTACATCCCATTCCCAGAGAGAAATGGTTATACTGGATAGACGAAGAAACCGGAGATTGTTCCAAGGGGCGGAAATCCCCGCGTAAGGGAACTGCCTACGAAGGGTTTGTGGAACTCTATAAAATAAAAATGTTTTTAAAGGATCCAAATCTTAAAATCAAACTGGTCCTTACAGATATGGAAGAATACAAGCTTCTGAATGGTTGGAGTAAGGATAAAAAGAAGGGTTCCACCAGATACGATAGAGTTCCTCTAAGGATTGCCGAAGAAATAGACATAGAATGTCTGCAGGATTATGTGCAGTTTATTCCTTATGACTTGTCAGAACCTTTTACAGTAAAAACCTTTGCCAAGGCGGCAAAAATAAATAACCAAAGGGCACAGGTGGTCACTCACATTCTAAATCATGTGGGAGTGATAGAGCGGATAGGGAAAGAAGGGAATGCTTTCCTTTATAAAGTAAAAGAATAGAGAAATCAGGAAAATCCCTTAGGTAAAAGTTGCTTAAGGGATTTTTAAATGATGTAAAGTCGTTTTGATATACTATTTTTTACCACTTACCACTCCATTTTTACCACATACGCAAAATCTATATACAAAAAAAGCTTTTTTGCTATAATGAACTCATAAAGAAAAAATGCTAAAAAGCAAGATACAAATGAGCGGGGAAAAAAGATGAAGGTTAGAATCGAAGTCGATGAAAACTTCATGGAAGAAGAGGTAGTTATCCGCTGTAATAGTTTGAACGCACAAATCCAGGCGATTCAAAAAGCAGTAACGGAAATCACCTCCGGTCAGGAACGGTTTATCTTTTATAAGGGAGAGACGGAATATTACCTTCCTTTGGAAGAAATCCTGTTTTTTGAAACCGACGGAGGAATTATCAACGCCCATACAGCCAAGGATATTTACCAGACACGGTATAAGCTGTATGAGTTGGAAGAGATGCTACCCGGTTACTTTATGAGGATTTCAAAATCAGGAATTTTGAACATTAGGAAAATATTCTCCATGACAAAGAGTATTTCCACATGTGAGGTTGAGTTTCAAAACTCACCGAAGAAAGTTTATGTATCAAGGTATTATTACAAACCACTAAAAGAAAAATTAGATGAAAAGAGGATGGTAAGAGTATGAATTCAGTAAAGAAAGTTGTTTGGGGTGTTATACTTGTTTTGGCAGCAGTGTTTTTATTAGTATCACAGATGGGATTGATTCCCGAGTTTAATTTGGGATTTTGGACTATTGTTTGGACTTTGGTTTCAGTAGCCATTTTGATTGACGGTATTGTGAAGTTCCGTTTTTCCGGTATCTTCTTCGGTTTGGCATTTTTAGCAATTGTTTATGCAGAGCCTTTGGGAATTGCCGCAATTACTCCCGGACCTGTACTTGGTGCAGCATTGCTTCTCTCCATCGGTTGCCATATGCTTTTTCCAAACAGAAAGCATAAAAAAATAGTAAACGCAAGATATACTAACCACCATGGTAATGAAATCGACATCGACAGAGAACAGGGTATGGAGCAGGAAGAACATCACGAGGGAATCGACGGTGAATATGTTGAGTTTACACAGGTATTTAAAAGCGGAACAAAATATATCAGTTCCAACAATTTAAAGAGTGTTTCCGGTGAGTGTGTATTTGGTAACCTGGATATTTATTTTACCAATGCACAGCTGGCAGGAGGAAGTGCCAGCGTTGATTTTGATAACGTGTTCAGCAATATCAATCTTTATGTTCCCTCCAATTGGAGTGTAGTGGAAAACACCGAAAACGTATTTGCTTCAGTAAATTATAAAGGACATAATTTCCCGGACGGACAGAACAGATTAAATGTAATCGGCGATAACGTATTCGGATCCATTAAGATTATTTATATGTAAAATCAAAAAAAGTTGTAAAACCCATAAGTCTGTGCTAAACTTTCACAGTAATCATGTGAATATTGCGATAACAGGTGTCCGGTGTCAGGGCCGGGTGAAAAGGGAAGCCGGGTGAAAATCCCACACGATCTCGTCGCTGTGATTAGGGAGCAAGTCTTCAATAGTGTCACTGAAAGAAATTTTGGGAAGGCCGAAGATGAGCGATGATCTATGAGTCAGAAGACCTGCCTGTTATTTGGTACTAAAGTGACCACGAGGAATTGGTTAGGTACAGACAATGGGCAGACTAAAAAGCAGAGTGTGCTTTATTAATGTATGCCAAGAGAAGTCTCCATGCCCCGTGTGTAACACACGGGGCATTTTTAGTGTGTGGATATTCACAATACAAATAGCCCGAAGAGGCACACACAAGGAGGAAAAAATGGAAACAAAAAAACAAAACACAAAGAAAATTGTAATTGGTTTAGTGGCAATGGCAGCAGTCATTGCACTGTTGGTAGGGGCTTATGTAATGTTTGGTCCGAGGACAACCCAGGGAGCAAAGGCAATTACCATCGAAGTCATTGACAATGAACAAAAGAGTACCCGCTACGAAGTAAATACCGATGCAGAATATCTTCGTCAGGCCATGGAAGAGGCAAAGGGACTTGAATTTTCCGGTACAGAAGGCGAGTACGGATTTACCCTCATTACTGTGAATGGCGTAACAGCTGACTTTAACGTGGACAGTTCTTATTGGTCAATTATGGTAAACGGTGAGTATGGTATGTTTGGTATTGACAGTCAGCCGGTTTCTGACGGAGATCAGTATCAATTGGTATATACTGTTTACTAATTTTACAGAGGATTTTTAGATGCAGATACAAAAAGATTTATCTTCGGAAAAAAAGAATATATTCCGGGAATCCAAATTATCCGTTAGGGATATTGCCTTAATCGGTATGATGATTGCTGTTTTAGAGGTCTGCAAAAGAGTACTGGATTTTATCCCTAACGTTGAGTTGGTAACTTTCTGGATTATCATGTTCACCCTTTTTCTTGGAAAGAAAGCCTTCTATGGGGTATTTGGCTTTGTGTTGATAGAAGGTCTTGTCTTTGGTTTTCATGTCTGGTGGATTATGTACCTGTATTTGTGGCCTGCACTGGTGCTTGTGACATTGTTCTTCCGCAAAAATGAATCCGTTACATTATGGGCAATTATTTCCGGTATCTTTGGGTTAGTGTTCGGATTGGCAGGCAGTATACCATACATTTTCATTGGAGCAATAGACGGTGGTATATCCGGAGGGCTCTATATGGCTTTCAGCTGGTGGATTACAGGAATTCCATGGGATTTAGTGCATGGAGTGGCCAATTTTGTGGTTATGCTCATATTGTATAAACCCATAAGTCTGATTATGAAAAAGGTAAAATTCAATAACCAAGAGTAAAGAAAAACTTCTTAACCTTTGTGACACAAAATAGTCCAAGGTTAAGAAGTTTTTTAAATATCATCTTCATCTATATCAGCTTTTGGAAGGGAGAATATAAACTCTGTACCAACGCCTTCTGTGCTGATAACGTTAATATGTTCGCCATGGGAGGCAATAATTTCTTTTGTAATGGAAAGACCAAGACCGGTTCCCTTTTTATCCTTGCCTCGGGACAAATCTGACTTATAAAAACGGTCCCAAATCATTTTCAGGTCATCCTTGGGAATTCCTATACCGGTGTCTTTTACAGAGACAAATAGCTTGTTCTTTTTCTCTGATGTTTCAATAGTAATAACTGAATCGTGATGACTGAATTTAATAGCATTGTCCAAAAGGTTATACAAAACCTGTTGGATTTTACCCATGTCAGCGGAAACGTACAGTTCGTCACCGGTAAGGATAAGAGAAATGGCAATTGTTTTCTTGCGGCAAGTGCCTTCAAAAGAAGCTGCTGTGTTCCGGATAACCTGATTTATATCAAAATCTGTTTTGTCCAAGAGCATACCTTTCGTGTTTAAATTGTTAAGGGTAAGCAAGCTGTTGGTCAGTTTTGTCAGGCGGTCCGTTTCGTTTAGTACAATGTTCAAATATTTTTCATGTAATTCCGGAGGGATAGTCCCGTCAATCATCGCTTCCAAGTATCCACGGATGGAGGTTAAGGGGGAACGGAAGTCATGGGAAACATTTGCCACAAATTTTTTCTGGTCGTCTTCAGAACGGGCCATTTCGCTTGCCATGTAAGAGAGACAAGCTGCCAGATAACCGATTTCGTCATCGCTCTCTATTTGAAATTCATAGTGCATATTTCCCGACGCATATTGTTCCGTTGCATAAGTAATTTTACGGAGAGGAATATAAACCATTTCCGTGAAAAATATCAGTATAATGAGAGATAAAAGATAAATAATAACTGTGGTAATAAAAGCGATATTTTGAATGGCATCGTTTGATGCGTTTATCTCATCCAAAGGAAGATGTATTACCACGTACCCTTTTACCTTGTAGTCACTGGTAATCGGTGCAAGTACATTCAGCCTTTCGTCCGGATAGGTATCGAAAAAAGTACTGATATTGTAATAAGTACCGGCTGTGACGGAAGGATCGAAGTCTTCAATAATAATTTCGTCCTCTAAATTGAGAGGTGCGGCAGTATTTAGTATCATTCTGCCGGAAGGATTAATAATCCAAATATCTGCATTTAAATATACAGAAAGAACATCTAATTGGTTCTTAACTACTTCAATAGAGGTTTCGTTAGCATAAAGGTCACTGGCACTATTTTCGGCAATCAGGATTGCTTCATTATAGAGTGCACCGGCACGGTCACGGATAAGTTGTTCCCTAGTCAGTCCCGGGACGAAAAAGCCTACTACAATAAAAGTAAAGATGCCGAAAATGAAATAGGCCAGTAAGAATTTTAAATATAAGGTTTTTTTCATTGCACGGCTCCTTTCTTTTGTCATATTCTCCTGAAAATTTATAGGCTCCGGATTCCTTTACCTTGTCTCAAATTTATATCCGATTCCCCAAATGGTAGAAATCTTCCAAGATTCATGGTCCTTTATTTTTTCACGGAGACGTTTAATATGTACGTCTACTGTTCTGGTGTCACCAATATATTCGTAACCCCAGATTTGGTCTAAGAGTTGTTCTCTTGTAAAAACATGATTCGGTGAAGAAGCAAGGAAATACAAAAGTTCTAACTCCTTAGGAGGCATTTCCACAGGACTTCCCATGTATAACACGGAATAGTTCGTTTGATTGATAACCAAATCCGGGTATTCCACGCACTTATCTTTTACAGTTTCAGCTGGCACTATCGCCGGTTTATAGCGGCGGAGTACGGCTTTTACTCTGGCAACCAGTTCCTTAGGATCAAAAGGTTTTTCCATATAGTCATCGGCTCCCAATTCTAATCCAAGGACCTTGTCAAAGATTTCGCCCTTTGCGGAGAGCATGATGATGGGGGTTTGTGATTTTGAACGTACCTCACGGCAGACTTGGTAGCCGTCAATTCCGGGAAGCATTAAATCCAACAAGATTAAATTGGGTGTAAATGTTTCAAATGCCTCCAGGGCGGATTCACCATCCTCCACAATTAAAGTTTCAAAACATTCTTTGGTTAAGTAGAGAGAAACCAATTCCGCAATATTTGCATCATCATCCACAATTAAGATTTTCTGTTTACTAACCATTTTTTCCTCCTATTTAAAGGTTACAATTGTGACACCTGCGTCACCTTCGCCGTATTCTCCGAGGCGGTATTCTTTTACATACTTCAGTCTTTTCAAATGATTATGAACAGCTGCCCGAAGTGCACCGGTGCCTTTTCCGTGAACCACACGCACGTTGTTCAAGTGGGCAAGATAGGCATCATCCAAATATTTATCCAAAGCAGCAATTGCTTCATCTGTGGTTTTACCGAGGAGATTAATTTCTGCGGAGATGCTTAATGCTCTGCTCATATTCATTTTACCGGAGCCCCCTTTTGATGAGGTAAATGTGCTTTTAGGGAGGGTGTCTTCGTTAATCAATACCAGGTCGTTTATGTTTACCTGGGAGCGGATAATTCCGCATTGTACAAAGAGATTGCCTTTTGCGTCCGGTAGTGTGTTTACCGTGCCTTTCAGTCCCATGGAAAGAACCTTTACACTATCTCCCTTTTTCAATTTTTTGGGATCCAGGGTTTTCTTGGGTGCAGCTTCCTGTTTTAAGGTAATTTTTGAGTTCTTATCGTTAATTTTTTCCCGGAGCTTCTGACGTTTTTTCTCCAGTTCCTTGATATCACTTCCGGCACTCACCTTATTGAAGTCACGGATGGTTTCATCCGCCATATCTTTTGCTTCCTGGAGGATTTGTCTTGCCTGTTCGTTTGCCTCTCTTAAAATGCGTTCTTTTGCATTGTCGATTTTTTCGTTCTTGGCTTTCAGCTGACCTTCCAGTGTTTTGATTCTTTCTTTATAAGCGGCAATTTCTTTATGCTCTTTTTCCATGGTAAGACGGCTGGATTCCAAGTTGGCAATAACGTCTTCAAAACTCTCGTCTTCTTTACTGATTTGATCCTTTGCAGCCGCGATAATTTCATCCGGCAGTCCCAGTTTGGAGGAAATGGCAAAGGCATTACTCTTTCCGGGGATTCCAATCAGTAAACGGTAGGTGGGACGGAGGGTTTCCACGTCAAATTCACAGCAGGCGTTTTCTACAAAGGACGTAGAAAGGGCGTAAAGCTTCAGTTCGCTGTAATGAGTGGTTGCCATAGTGCGGATTCCTCTGTCATGAAGATGATTCAAAATAGCAATAGCCAGGGCAGCTCCTTCCGTGGGGTCGGTTCCGGCACCAAGCTCATCAAAAAGGCAGAGGGAATTTTCATTTGCGTTAGCAAGAATGGAAACAATACTGGTCATATGGGATGAGAAGGTACTAAGGCTTTGTTCAATACTTTGCTCATCACCAATATCCGCATAAACCTCTTCGAAAACAGACAGTTCGGAGCGGTCCAAAGCGGGAATGTGTAAACCGGCTTGTCCCATCAAGGTAAACAAACCTACGGTTTTCAAGGATACGGTTTTTCCACCGGTATTGGGACCGGTAACAATGAGCAGGTCAAAATCTTTTCCCAGTTGGATATCAATGGGAACCACTTTCTTTTTATCCAAAAGAGGATGTCTTCCTTTGCGGATATGAATATAGTGGTCAGTATTAAAAATGGGTCTGGTTGCATTCTGGTCCAATGCCAGTTTTGCCTTGGCAAATACAAAATCCAGATGAGTCATGATTTTTTGGTTGATAGCCAGTTCTTCTGCGTGTTCGCCGGTCATGGCACTTAAGGTGGCAAGAATAACTTCTATTTCCTGTTGCTCTTTCAATGCCAATTCTTTTAATTGATTGTTCAGTGCAACAACTGCAGCCGGTTCAATAAAGAAAGTGGAGCCGGTAGAGGATTGATCGTGAACCATACCGGAAACCTGACTTTTATATTCTGCTTTAACAGGAATACAGTAACGGTTATCTCTCATCGTTATAACGGCATCCTGTAAATAAGTCCGGTAGGAACCATTTACCATAGAAATTAATTGGTTGTGTATTTTTTCACCGGTAAGAGTGATTTGTCTTCGGATGTTTTTTAAAGTAGGACTTGCGTCATCGGCAATTTCTTCCTCAGATAAAATACAGCGGTGGATTTCATTTGCCACCTGTGTGAGAGGAGAGAGTGCCTCAAAGAATTCATCCAAACTGTCGGAAGGGGTTTCTTCTTTGTCTTTTCTTCCATAGGTTTTGATACGGTTTACATTGTCCAGCATTGCGGCAATGCGAAGGAGTTCCGGAGCGGAAAGCGTACTGCCGATTTCCAGCGTACGGACAGCAAACCCAAGATCTTTGTTTCCGCCAAAAGAAGTGCTTCCGCAGCGGAACAATCTTGCCAAAGCATCAGAGGTCTCGGTTTGAGCCTTGTTGATTTCTTCCAAGTCTGTGGAAGGAACCAACGCGGAGCAAAGTTTTTTTGCGGGTTCAGAATCCGCCTTTTCCGTTAAAAACCCAATTATTTTATTATATTCCAGTGTTCGTAAAACTTTTTCATTCATATTAGATACCTCATAAGAAAAAGGACATTTCCCTGACGCGATAACAAAAAGAGGATACGGATATCCTCTTTAAAAGAGCATACGGATACCGCATCAACGAGTTTTTGAGGCTTCCTCAATCAGGTTGATGATAGAGACAATAGCATCTTTCTGCTGGCTCTGTTTCATTGTGTCAATGTAGTTTTGTCTTGAGCAATAGAGCTCTTGTACTTTTTCAATCAAGAGATTCTCAGTCAGGTAATCTTCGTCAATAACAATGGAAAATCCCTGGGATTCAAATGATTTTGCATTTAACAACTGATCGCCACGGCTACTTGCGGAGGGCAGAGGAATCAGAATGTTAGGTTTATGAAGTGCCAGCAGTTCGCAGATTGCATTAGCTCCTGCACGGGAGATAACAATATCCGCCATGGCAAAAATATCCTTTAATTCACTTTTTAAATATTCAAATTGTTTATAGCCGTCTACTTTAAGGAGCAGGTTATCCACCTTATCTTTTCCGCAAAGATGAACAATCTGGAAATCCTCAAGCAATTTGGGGAGTGCCTGACGCACAGCTGTGTTGACGCTTGCCGCACCCTGGCTTCCGCCGATTACCATAATGACCGGTTTGCTTGCCGTAAATCCGCACATATCGAGAGCGGCAATTTTATTTCCAAGAGCCAGCTCTTTCCGGATGGGGGAACCGGTGAGGACGGCTTTTCCTTCCGGGATTAAAGACATGGTCTCGGGGAAATTGCAACATACTTTATAGGCAACCGGAATACAAAGCTTGTTTGCAAGACCGGGCGTCATGTCAGATTCATGAATAATGCAGGGGATTTTCAGGGAAGCCGCAGCACGTACAACGGGTACACTGACAAAACCGCCCTTAGAAAATACTACGTCCGGTTTAATCTGTTTTAAGATTTTTTTGGCTTCACTGTATCCTTTCAAAACGCGGAAGGGATCGGAAAAATTTTTGGGATCAAAATATCTGCGGAATTTCCCTGTGGAGATGCCATAGTAGGGGATATCGAAATCTGCAATCAGTTTTTTTTCGATACCATCGTAAGAGCCCATATAATGAATTTCATAGCCCAGTTCCTGCAGGGAGGGTAAAAGGGCAATATTTGGTGTTACATGGCCGGCCGTTCCGCCGCCTGTTAAGACAATTTTCTTCAAAATTCCAGCCTCCGAAATATGTTTGTGAAAGATTATTCTGCAATACTCTCCAAAGCTCTGGCCAGCTGGTCAGGACAGGAGGTTGCTTTGTCTCTGCAACGGATTCCTTTTAATCGGGAAATGGCTTCTTCTACGGACATTCCCTTAACAAGTGCGCTGACACCCTGTAAGTTGCCGTGACAACCACCTGTAAATTTAACGGATTCAATGATACCGTTTTCTATTTCTATATCAATTAATTGGGAGCAAACGCCCTGTGTTTTGTATGTCATAATTTTTACCTCCAATATGTATATGTATTTCAACTTACGATTATAGCAGAAAAACGCGGTAAGTGCCAGTATTTTGCGATGAAAATATGTTGAGATGCCAATATATACTTCATATAATTAGAGTTACCCTAAATTGCATTTGACGGAAAGGTGGAAAAAAGTATGTTTCAGGTTTTTGAAGAAGAAAAATGGATAACTTTAGCAATGGTGCTCACTCTGATAGGAAGTATTCTTGGCAGAATTATTATATGGATATTGTACCAGAATATGATAAAAGAAACGGATAATATGTCTGCTACAACAAACAAAATTTTAAAAAAGTGCAAATTAAAATTTGCAAATTGCTATCAGTTAAACGGAGGTGTAGCAAATGTCCCTGTTTTTGTAGATAAATTTATGAACAGGCTTACAATTGGTCCATTAACCTTTGATGGATATTATCACCTGTCCGGCCAGATGGTAATGCTATCAGTATTGTTTTCCGGAATTGGTATTTGTAAAAGTATTATTGAGGGAAGAACCTTAGGAGATATTCTCCCTTTTTATATATTCAGTTTTGCCGGATTATATTTATATTTTTCGGTATCCGCACTTACGGATATAAAGGCGCAGAAAAGGATTCTGAAGATAAATCTGGTAGATTATCTGGAAAATCATATGATGAACAAACTGGTTAATATGCAGCAGGATTTGGAAACGGTAAAGCCGGAGAAAAAAAGGGGGGAACGAAAAGAGTTACTTCTTCCTGCAACGGATGGTGTAATGAGTGACAAGGTTACAGATGCCATATTTTCCAAAGCACAGGAGAGGGAACTGGAGGAGTTGCTAAAGGAATTTTTGAAAAATGCCTAAGGGGTCTTCGCGGTGTTTTATGTAGATATTTGTCTTGAATTTGCCATGTAACTTTGCTACACTGAAATTAGTATATAATCTGGCAAAGGAGCAATATTATGAGTAAAAAAGTAACATTTGATTATTCCAAAGCAAGTTCTTTTATTTCCGCTGCTGAAGTGGAAAGAATGAAAAAATTGACCTTAGATGCTAAAAAAGTTTTGGTGGAAAAAACCGGTGACGGAAATGATTTCCTGGGTTGGATTGACCTGCCGGTTAACTATGATAAAGAAGAGTTCGCAAGAATTAAAAAGGCGGCTGAAAAAATCCAGCAGGATTCAGAGGTTCTGATTGTTATCGGTATCGGCGGTTCTTACCTTGGTGCCAGAGCGGCAATTGAATTCTTGGGACATACCTTCTACAACAATGTAGACAAGAGTGTCCGTAAAGCACCCGAAATTTATTATGCAGGTAACTCTATCAGCTCCACTTATTTGAAACATTTGATGCAGGTTGTAGGAGACAGAGATTTCTCCGTAAATATTATCTCCAAATCCGGTACAACAACAGAACCTGCAATTGCTTTCCGTATCTTCAAGGAAATGCTTGAGAAAAAATATGGTAAAGCTGAGGCAGCAAAGAGAATTTATGCTACAACTGATAAATCAAGAGGCGCACTTAAAAACCTGGCAACAGAGGAAGGCTATGAGAGCTTTGTGGTTCCCGATGACGTAGGAGGAAGATTCTCCGTTCTTACAGCAGTTGGTCTTCTCCCCATCGCAGTAAGCGGTGTGGATATTGATGCCCTCATGGAAGGTGCAGCAAGCGCAAGAACACGTTGCCTTGAAAATGCCTTTGAAGAGAATGATGCCCTGCAGTATGCAGCAGTTCGAAATATTATGCTCCGCAAGGGTAAGAATATTGAGATTCTTGCTAACTACGAGCCCTGTGTTCATTATGTTTCTGAGTGGTGGAAACAGCTTTACGGCGAGAGTGAAGGAAAAGACCAGAAGGGTATTTTCCCTGCAAGCGTTGACCTTACAACAGATTTGCACTCCATGGGTCAGTTTATCCAGGACGGTGCAAGAATTATGTTTGAAACAGTTATTGATATTGAAGAGTCCCGTGAAGAGCTGATTATCGGAACAGAACCTGTTGATCTGGATGGTTTGAACTATCTGGCAGGACAGACTGTTGACTTTGTAAACAAGAGTGCCATGAACGGAACGATTTTGGCACACACAGATGGTCAGGTTCCCAACTTTGTGGTAAAGGTTCCTGAGGTAAGTCCTTTTTATCTTGGAGAACTGTTCTATTTCTTTGAGTTTGCCTGTGGCGTAAGCGGATATCTCAATGGCGTGAATCCTTTTGACCAGCCCGGCGTGGAAAGCTACAAGAAAAACATGTTTGCTCTGCTTGGTAAGCCCGGTTTTGAGGCACAGAGAGAAGAGCTCATGAAGAGATTGGAAGCATAAAAATATTAAAAAGGCTCACTTCAAGTGTAAGTGAGCCTTTTTTATGATATAATTCTAAGCAGAATTATAAAAACCATGGGAGATATTTCATATGAAAATCGTAATGTTAGAAAGAAATAGTGTAGGTCCCGATATTGAAGTATCCTGCTATCAGGAGTTGGGAGAGGTGACATACTATAAAAATACAGTTACTATTGAGGAAGTAGCAGAGCGTGTGAAGGATGCAGAAGTGATTATTGCTAATAAATCACCCATGAACGAAGCTTCCTTAAAGGATGCAAAAAATGTTAAGTTAATCTGCGAGCTTGCCACCGGTTTTGACAACTGTGATTTGGCGTATTGCAAGAGCAGAGGGATTAAGGTATGTAATGTAGTGGATTATTCCACAAGCATGGTGGCACAGCATACCTTTACTTTGGCGCTTGCCCTGATACAGAAACTGGCTCATTATGATAATTATGTGAAGTCCGGTGCGTACAGTGCCCAAGATCGTTTTTCTAATTTTGATGTTCCTTTTCAGGAGCTGGAAGGAAAAACTTGGGGTATTGTGGGAATGGGAAATATTGGGCGCAGAGTGGCAAAAATTGCCACAGCCTTTGGTTGTAAGGTAATCTTCCATTCTATCACAGGAAAAAGTACGATTACGGATTATCCTCAGGTGGATAAGGAAACTTTGTTGGCAGAAAGTGATTTTCTGTCCTTGCATTGTCCTTTAAGCGATTTGTCCAGAAACTTTATCGATGCAGATGCATTGAAAAAGATGAAAAATACAGCGGTGCTTGTTAACGTGGCAAGAGGTCCGGTTGTTAATAATACTGATTTATATCATGCGCTTGTTAGTGGAGAAATCGCGGCAGCAGGTTTGGACGTGCTGGAGCATGAACCTTTACGCGAGACAAATCCCTTAAGTAAATTAAAGGATAGCAACCAGATTATTATCACGCCGCATCTGGCATGGGGCAGCGTGGAAGCCCGCACCAGATGCGTAGAAGAGGTCTATAAGAATATTCAGAGTTTTATGGAAGGCATAGACAGAAATGTGGTAAATCCGTAAAAACGCAAGAGAGAATCCCAAGTCACTATGAAAGCATATGCTATACTATCTAAATTTCGAAGGTGGTATAATTATGTTTCAAGAGGAAAAACACTATGAGCAGGTGATGAATTTAAATGAGGTTTTTCATAGAAGACCGCAGGCCTTGGCCATATTGCAAGGAAGCAGGGACTATCCGGAAATAAGGGGAATGGTACGTTTTTTTCAAACGGGTCAGGGTGTCATCGTGGCAGCGGAGGTAATGGGGCTGCCGATGAGCGGTGAGAGTTGCCAAGGGGAGTTTTTTGGTTTTCATATCCATGAAGGGAAAAGTTGCACAGGTAATGCGGAAATGCCTTTTTCAAATGCACTCGGGCATTATAACCCGGACGGGTGTGAGCACCCGTATCATGCGGGAGATTTGCCGCCTCTTTTAGGAAATAGAGGGTATGCCATTTCGGTGTTTTTGACGGACCGGTTTTCTGTTAGAGAGATTATGGGACGGACTGTTATTGTCCATGGAAGTGCGGATGATTTTCGCACGCAGCCTTCCGGGAATGCGGGCACAATGATAGCTTGCGGTGTAGTGCGCTAGGTTGACAAGGCTGTCCAATCATAGTAAAGTTATTAAAGTGCTTGAGAAAGGCGGTGTAAGAATGATTCAAAAAATCAAAGCCTTATATTTAAAATACGAGGAAATCATTAACTACCTGTTTGTAGGTGTTGCAAATACAATAGTTTCTTGGGGCGCATGGTTTGCCTGTGCGTACACAATATTGGATGCTCAAATTGTTTGGCAGAACACAGTACTCAGTATCATATCCTGGGTTGTGGGCGTTGTGTTTGGTTACTTTATGAACCGCATTTTTGTGTTCAAGAGTAAAGAACCCAATATGTTAAAGGAATTCCTGCAATTTTCCGGCGGAAGAGTTTCTACGTGGGTGTTGGATGCGGTAATGATGGTTCTCATGGTAAACATTATGCATATTAACGAAGCTTTCTCTAAGATTTTTGTGTCAGTGCTTGTTATGATTGGAAACTATATTATCAGTAAGTTGTTTGTGTTTAAGAAGAAAGACGTTGATAAAGAAGCCTAAATAGAAATGTGATAAATGAAAAAGCAGCGGTTGGTGCACCTTCACCAACTGCTGCTTTTTTCTCTAAATTTTTTTACAGTTTACAAATCATATGCTCAACCAGCTTAGCGGAATGCTTAGCGGCTTCTCGCTCAAAGGTAGGATAATCCATTTCTGCGCTGTCATCTGCTTTATCGGAAATGGCGCGGATGATAACGAAAGGAATGTTGTTTAAGTGAGCAGCATGGGCGATAGATGCACCTTCCATCTCTGCACAGTCTCCTTTGAAGTTTTCAATGATGAATTCCTTTGTAGCCTTGTCGGAAATGAATTGGTCGCCACTGGCAACTCTGCCGGAGCGTACGTTGATGTCCGGATTTACTTCCTTACAGGTTTCCATAGCCACCTTTACCATGTTAGCGTCAGCAGGGAATTCCCGAAGGCCCATCTGGGGAACTTCTCCAAGTTTATATCCAAAAATTGTGACATTCATGTCATGATGCACTGCATCAGCAGAAATAAGGATATCTCCGATGTCTAAGTCTGCGTTTAAGGAGCCTGCTACACCGGTGTTGATAATATGACTGACTTCAAAAATATCGATAAGAATCTGTGCACAAAGTGCCGCGTTTACTTTGCCAATGCCGCTTCGCACGATAACGACATCTGTGTTGTTCAATGTTCCTTCATAAAATTCCATGGAAGCACGTTTTACAATCTTCGAAACACTCATTTTTGCCTTTAACGCATCTACTTCCAAGTCCATTGCACCGATAATGCCAATCTTTTTCATGTCAAAAAAGTCCTTTCTTATTCCGGATAAATCAATCTGTCAGGAGTGATGTTATAAAGAACCCGGTTCAGATATTTTTTTGCGAGGTAATTTGCCATACCTAAATTCATATCCAAATAATTACCGCAGTCTTTTGCGGATGCCCCGGGAACTTCATCGTTAAAGTCACGGATAAATTCATACATTTCAATCATTAAATCTACAATATCTTTAGATTCATAATCACCGGCAAGAAGCAGATAAAAACCTGTGCGGCAACCCATAGGTCCGAAGTAAACGGTTTTGTCACCATAAACGGCATGATTGCGAAGGAATGTTGCCGCCAGATGCTCAATGGTGTGCATTTCTGCTGTGTTCATAACAGGTTCCTCATTGGGGCTGGTCATACGTAAATCAAAAGTGGTGATAACACTGTCGCCTACGTGGTCTTTGCGGGACACATAAACACCGGGTTGTAATTTAATATGGTCAATGGTAAAACTTGCAATTTTTTTCATAATATGCTCCATTTTGCTACAAATATTATAAGTACTGCTTCATGCTATCGGTAGATTCATTGATAGTTCCAATGGATTGTTTTACATCTTCTGCACTGACAAGGTTACGTTCACTCATTTCCTGTACCTGTTCTGCGCTGGCTGTAATCTGTTGCGTAGCGGCTGACAGATGAGAGATGTTTTCTACAATTTTATTGTTTGATTCGGACAAACCGGAAATCTGAATGTCAATTTCATTAATGTCTTGAATCAACTGGTTCATGTCACTATTAATTTTTTCAAAGGATTCCGAAGCGGTAATAATATTTTTTGTCTGGTTATCGGTTGCCTCAACGGAACTTTCCACGGAGCGGACTACATTGTCTGCGTTCATATTCAGTTCACTGACAATACGGGAAATTTCTTCAGTGGAACTTTTTGTCTGTTCGGCAAGCTGTCTAATCTGGTCTGCTACTACTGCAAAGCCTCGTCCGGCTTCACCTGCGCGGGCACTTTCGATAGAGGCATTAAGTGCGAGCAAATTAGTTTGACTGGAAATGTTTAGAATCATATCAGTGATATCTTCCACTTCCTTTGTTTTCTGTTGCAGTTTTTCCATGGCGAGAGTAACGTCTTTATTTGTTGCAGCAATTTTTTCAGACTGTTGTTTTAATTCCTCCATAATACGGATACTTTCCTGAATGTTTGCGTTGGAATCGGTAGCCGTATTTACCATGTGTTTGGAGCGGTTGCCGGTTTCCTCAATTGCTTCCTGGATACTCTGCGTCATAGTGTTCTGTTCTTCAATGTTATAAGCTGTGTTATTTGTGGCAGCAGATATTTCTTTCATACTTTCTGCAACACGCTGTGAAGATTCCACCAGCTCATTCATGAGGGCACAGCTCTGATCAGATTCTTCCTGAACCGTGCGGGAAATATTAAGGATAGCGTCTAAGATAATTTTTTGTTTTTCTGTTTGTTCTTCTGCAAAACCAAGCGCATCATCACTAAAGAGCTGACAGATTTTGCCAAGCGTGTAAATAATAAAGAACATCAAATAAACACAAATAATAACCAATAAGGAATCCACATCAAAAGCAGCTACATTTTTTAAAATGCGAATCACAACTACTATAGTAAAGATTATGTTATAGGCTATGTAAAATTTTTTCAGGGACTTAAACTGATAATAAGGAACCTGTAAGGCTAAAATTGCCATGATGATAAAATATAAGAAAATGGCATCAGTCTGTACGCCTAAAAGGACAAATTCTACGGCGAAGCCGATGGAAACAAAGTTCTTAAGTTTTGCTGAGGCCTTATTTTTTTTGAACAAAACGAACTCTGCTATTACAAAACCTGTGATAAGCAAACAGTTACCGTAAACGGTAGGCGCAGCAATATTGTTTACGGCAAGTTTTAAAAGCAAATAGCCAATAAGAAATACAAAGGCAAGTGCCGTAGCAATAAGGTAAGATTTGTTCATTCGAAGAAGGCGGGCATCTTTGTCGCGATATTTAAATTTTTTGATTTCCATATATTCCTCCTACTAAAAATATCCTTTTCCATTATAATAAATCAAGGGAGAAATTTCTACTTTTATCTTTAATAAATCAGGTTTTTTTCCAATAAATTACAAAGATTGGTAGAATCCTTAATGGAAAGTGCTTTCATATGCAATTTTAATAAAAAAATTGTAAGAGAAATTGAAATTTTGGTTTATCAAAATATTTACATCAGTGCTTTAGTACGCTATAATATTCACTGGCGTGGATGGGAAACCGGTTTTCCCGTTATAATCTAAACGAAAAAAGAAGGGATACTCTATGGAAAGAAAAGTAGGAACAGTATCAAGAGGCGTTCGTTGCCCGATTATCAGAGAGGGTGACAATCTGGTAGACATCACTGTTGACAGTGTTATGGAAGCCGCTGCAAGTGAAGGTTACGAATTCAGAGATCGCGATGTAATTGCATTGACAGAGTCTATCGTAGCCCGTGCGCAAGGCAACTATGCATCTGTTCAGGATATTGCAGATGATGTTAAGGCGAAGTTGGGCGGAGAGACAGTGGGTGTTATTTTCCCGATTCTGTCCCGTAACCGTTTTGCGATTTGCCTGAAAGGTATTGCTATGGGTGCTAAGAAAGTTGTGTTGATGCTGAGCTACCCCAGTGATGAAGTAGGTAATGCCCTTTTAACATATGACCAGCTGGACGAAGCAGGCATCAATCCTTACACCGATGTGCTGACTTTGGAGAGATACCGTGAATTGTTCGGTGAGAATAAGCACGAATTCACAGGTGTTGATTACGTTCAGTATTATTCCGATATTATCACAGAGGCAGGAGCAGAAGTTGAGATTATTTTTGCAAATCAGGCAACAGCAATTCTCGACTATGCAGATTGCGTTCTGACATGTGATATTCACACCCGTGCAAGAAGCAAACGCCTTCTGTTTGCAGCAGGTGCAAAAGCAGTGTGCGGTATGGATGACATTTTAACAGCTCCCGTAAGCGGTAGTGGTTATAACAGCAAATATGGTCTTCTCGGTTCCAACAAATCTACAGAGGACAAGATTAAATTGTTCCCCAGAGAGTGCCAGGGTCTTGTAGAAGACATTCAGGCTGAGCTGTTGAAAAAGACAGGAAAGCATGTTGAAGTTATGGTGTACGGTGATGGTGCTTTCAAGGATCCCCAAGGTAAGATTTGGGAACTTGCAGACCCGGTAGTATCTCCTGCTTTCACAAGCGGATTGGTGGGAACACCCAACGAGCTTAAGTTGAAATATCTTGCGGACAACGATTTCAAGAACCTGAGCGGTGCAGAGCTTAAAGAAGCTATCTCTAATAGCATTAAGCAGAAAGACACAAACCTGGTTGGAAATATGGCTTCCCAGGGTACAACACCCAGACAGCTCACTGACCTGATCGGTTCCCTCTGTGACTTAACAAGCGGTTCCGGAGATAAAGGAACACCTATTATCCATATCCAGGGATACTTTGACAACTTTACAGATTAAAAATATTTCGACCCGGCAACGATTAACTTGCCGGGTCTTTTTCCTTTCATTGACTTTGGTAATAGGAAAATTTATAATAAATAAAGAAGATTTGATACAGTAATTAAGATATATGGGGTGTATACATGAAAAGAATTTATTCATTGGACTTGCTCAGAGTGTTTGCGGTAATAATGATAGTCCTGCACCATTACCAACAGCTTACGGGTTCTTGGTTTGGCGGAAGATATAGTTTTTTACGGTTTGGCATAACGGTTGAATTTTTCTTTATCTTATCCGGGTTCTTAACTTATAAGTATGTTTCCAACATGGAGATAGACTTTCCTTCTTTTATTAAAGGAAAGGCACGAAGATTGTTGCCATTAGTGATTATTACCAGCGTTTCTTATGAAGGGCTATTATATGTTTTTAATCGTGTATGCCAGACAAAATGGCCACTGGGAAATGACCTTACGGTTTGGGGAACAATTTTAAATGCATTAGGCATGCAGGAAGGATGGGTTTTTAATAATCCGGGAGTAAATAATCCGTCATGGTATGTCAGTGTGTTGCTTTTGTGTTATGTGATTTTTTATTTTTTGGTTTATGTAAGCAGAAAAAAAGAGATACCGGTTACCTATTTGTTTATAGGAATGATATTTTTAGGTATTGGTGTTGTCAATTATGGAATGGATATGCCCTTTTTGAACTTATATGCAGCCAGAGGTTATTATGCATTCTTCTTTGGACTTTTGCTGGCAAAAATACTGGAAGGAAAAGAAATTACTTGGAAGTGGAGTATTTCTGCACTGGTTGTAGTAGTGGGCACCTTGATTGGGCTCAAATACCAGTACAATGTATTTGAGGAAGGTTTTGTTTATATAATGACTTTTGTATTTTATCCGGCATTGATAGTGTTGTTTTTGTCAAAGCCGGTCCGGAAGTTGTTGGACTTTAAATTTATCGGTGTACTTGGTGAGATTACGTATGACACATATTTGTGGCATGTGCCCATGATATTGGTTATGTATGTTGTGTTCAAGTTATTTTCCATCAATTTAAATTTGGATTATCCCCGTTGTTTAGTTGCCTTTACAATCGGAACTTTTATAGTGGGAGCGATATCACATTTTGTCATAGACAGACCGGTACAGAAGTGGTTGAAGAAAATGATGGTGAAAAAATAGAGACTGGAAAACGCAGAGGTGTAGAACTTCTGCGTTTTTATGTTATGGGGATAATGAACTTGTAATTTTGTGAACGTGTGATAGGGAAAAAATATTCGGAAAGCTATGAAGAATATATGTAAACCAGCCCCAAAGCTGATACCGGTTTTTCCTCATAGATGAGTTTCCCCTATGTCAATATCATATGTGTATAGTAAGGAAAAGGGCAAGCAATGATTTGTTGCGAGGAACAAAGAAGAAGCGGAATATGGATTTTTCATCCTATCCTTGCTATAATCAATTTCTGACTAAATATATTATTTTGTAAAAACAATCGGGGGGTATTTTTATGAAACAAATGAGGAAGAGAAAAATAATTATCAGTGCACTTTTGTTAGTCTTCTTGTTGTTTGGTGTTGTCGCATGCGGTGATGCAGTAGACACATCCACTGAACAGACAAAAACGATTATGTCAGAACAGGCAGAGTCAGAACCTGTAGTAATAGAGCCTATAGCAACAGAACCTGCAGAAACGGAATCTGCGGAAACCGAACCGGTAGCCACGGAACCTGTTCCGACTCCGGAGTCGGAATCTGTCGTAGAAGATAAAGAAGATTCGGTGGCATTTTCTACCGAAGATTATATTACCACAGAGGATATAGTGGTGGATTTAGAAAAGGCCGTGTATCATATTGACAAAAATATTTATGTTCCGGGTAATCTTGAAAGTAATACAAATATGGCAATGAACGTCATAGAGCAAATCGCCGGATTGTCCTTTGAAGTAAACAGCCATTTTTTGGAGGATTACTCAGATTTTTCAGATGGCAAAACCCATATTTTCGTAACCCGGGAAGTCTTGTACTCGGGTGCTGAATGGTATTCGGGATTGGATAGTAATGAATTCGGAGGTGCATATGAGGTAAGTGGCATGGTGTGGGCAGCGCCGGGTAATTTGCTTTTGGGAAATGATTACACCATAATACACGAACTTTGCCATGCACTTATGTATCGGCAGTCCCCTTGGTATCATGGTGTTTTATTGAATGAGGGATTTGCTGAGTATACAACTTACCTTGTATTGCTTGAGATGGAAGAAAAGTATCCGGAACTGGCTGTTTGCTTTGAAGAGTCAACAACTCCCATTAACAATATGTATATGTATTACGAAGAATTATACAAGCAACCCTTGGAATATTGGTTTACTAATTCTTATGAATCTGCGGGAAATGGTAACTATGCTGTAGGATTCCGGTTCATGGCATATTTACATGATGTTTACGGGGATTATACCAGTTGGATTTTGAAATTTGAGGAAGCATATCCCTTTAAGAATAAAGAGCAAATCGATGATGCAAGTTCCTTGGAACGAAAGATAGAAATTTTAAAACAGACATATGGTGAAGACGTTTTAGATAATTTTTATCCTTGGCTGAAAGAACATGAGACGGATTTTGAAGAAGATTTTGCGAAAATTATTGATAGAAGTGAATTGCAGAAGTTAAATATATATCCTGAGTACAATGCAATCTTTTCGGAATTGGTTTTGGATGATATGAAGTATAAAGATCTTTATATTAATTTGGAATATGCCCGAAAATATATCGAGGAATACAAGGGAGGGGACGCTTCTAAGTTGGTTTTGTTAACTTCTGATGTTATGGAAGTAGCTCTTTATCATGCAGACGGAGGTTATACACAAGTTACCACTGGTGAGAAACCTATTTCCCTTGAGGGTATCATCGGTATAAAATTGGTTGGCGAAGGTACTGTAAACAGGCTTGAAATCGGTGGGTTTCAATAATAATATTAAAAACACTCTTTTGAAAGGTGGAGTTTTATGCTCCACCTTTTGTTGTTGTGTGAACCGGGTATAAATTTGTAACTTGAGTTATGGAAAAGAAAGATTTTATGATTTCCGGGAGCAAGAGCAGGGATATATTAGGGCAATTATAGATTATGTAAACTAATAAAAAGTGGGATTTTGGGTATATATGAGAAAAAATGTAATTTTATACCCCAAAATAGAAGTGTTTTTTATCTTTATTTATAATCATCTGTTCATATAAGACAAAAGAGGTTTACATAAATGATGATTTAAAGTTGGTTACATGGGAAACAGGTTTACATAATGTGACTCGAGGAATATTTTGGGGTATAAATCTGAAAAAATCAACTTCTATACCCAAACGAAAACCGCAACTGCCGTGCACCGCAATTTACGCCGTGCGCCGCTCGAAAATTTCTGCGAAATTTCCTCGCTGTCGGGCTAGCGCCCTATGTCAATCCAACAATAAATGCCCTCCTACAAGCGAGCTTGTGGAGAGCATTTATTGTTGTCTTAACGCACGGCTTGAAGCTTACGCAAAGTATCTCTTTAATAAGCCTTCAAAAGCCTTTCCATGTCTAGCTTCATCTCTAGCCATCTCATGCACGGTGTCATGGATAGCATCCAGATTCAGCTCTTTTGCACGTTTCGCCAGATCAAATTTACCTGCTGTTGCACCGTTTTCAGCGTCAACTCTCATCTCCAGATTTTTCTTTGTGGAGTCGGTTACCACTTCCCCTAAAAGTTCAGCGAATTTCGCAGCGTGTTCTGCCTCTTCCCAGGCAGCTTTTTCCCAGTAACGACCGATTTCAGGATAGCCTTCTCTATGGGCAACTCTGGCCATGGCCAGATACATGCCGACTTCTGTACATTCTGCCTCGAAGTTTGCACGGAGGTCCATAATAATATCTTCGGGAACGCCTTTTGCAACACCTACTACGTGTTCAGCTGCCCAAACTTTTTCCCCGGACTGTAAGTTGAATTTAGAAGCCGGAACATTACAAACAGGACATTTCTCAGGAGGCTCGTTTCCTTCATGAACATAACCGCAAACACTGCACACATACTTCTTTGTTGTGGAAGCCTTTGTAGTTGCTACAGTGGCTACGGCAGGGGCAACACCTCCACCGGTCAGTACGAAGTCTTCCTTGCCATGGTGGCAAAGAGGACATTCAAAATCATCGGGAACTTCGTCACCCTCATAAACATATCCACAGACAGAGCAGGTCCAGGAACGTTTTTCTGTCTTGGAAACAGGCTTGGGTTTAATGTCGCTTTGATAGAAACCATAGGTACAGGAAGGAACCTCGGACAGAACCTGTGCATCGGTCAATTCAGCCACAAATAAAGTGTGGCTGCCAAGGTCAAAATGTTCCGTTACTTTTGCAGACATATACATATTTGCCATATCGGTTAAATAATAAAGCCCATTTTCGCTGCGGGCCATATTTGAAAAACCTTCAAATTTATTCACGTCTCTTCCGGACTGCATTCCAAAGCGTTTGAAGAGTTCAAAATCAGCGTTGGTTGTAATGGAGGAGATATTGAAAATTCCCGTGTTCATAATCATATCGTGAGTTTTATTCTTTTGAATCACGGCAACAGAAATCCGGGTGGGATTGTTGGCAATCTGCATGGCAGTATTGATAATACAACCGTTATCCATGTCATTTTCCTGAGCTGTTAATAAAAACAAACCATAGGTGAGTTTGTATAAAGCTTTGTCATCCATAGGAATTCTCCTTTCAATAGAAAAAGGCGGAGAGTTTTTCCTCCGCCTCCTTAGTATTTCCCAATATTAACCGAAGTATCTGTTTAACAAACCTTCGAATGCTTTACCATGTCTTGCTTCATCTCTTGCCATTTCATGAACTGTGTCATGGATTGCATCCAGATTCAGCTCTTTTGCACGTTTAGCCAGATCAAATTTACCTGCTGTTGCACCGTTTTCAGCGTCAACTCTCATCTCCAGGTTTTTCTTTGTGGAGGCAGTTACAACTTCACCGAGAAGCTCTGCAAATTTCGCTGCGTGTTCTGCTTCTTCCCATGCTGCTTTTTCCCAGTAGAGACCGATTTCGGGATAACCTTCTCTGTGAGCCACTCTAGCCATAGCCAGATACATACCAACTTCGGAGCATTCGCCTTCAAAGTTTGCGCGAAGATCCATAATGATATCTTCGGGTGCGCCCTGTGCAACACCTACTACGTGTTCAGCTGCCCATACTTTTTCACCTGCCTGAACATTGAATTTAGATGCGGGAACTCCGCAAACGGGGCATTTTTCAGGTGCTTCATTTCCTTCGTGAACATAACCACATACGCTACATACATACTTCATAATTTTTTTCTCCTTTACGTTTGAAATTTATACTTTGTTTTTTATTTTCTTGTTGCTTTTAGGAAGATGTTTTTTTACAACAATCTCCGCAAATTCCTTGAAAGTAGGTAAAATGACCTGTGATACGGCCGTCAAAATTTTTTGCTGCTGCTTCCATAATAGAATCAATATTATCCATTTCCAGGTCGATTACGCGATTGCACTCAGTGCATATAAAGTGATAGTGCTGGGAGGTGTCTGCATCAAAATGGTCCACACCGTCGCCTACCCTAAGTCTTAAAATCTCACCCATGTCTGCAAGTAAAGTTAAGTTGCGGTACACTGTTCCGAGGCTTATATTTGGATTTTGTTGTCGGACATTCATATATACCACATCAGCAGTTGGATGATCTTTTCTTGTCATAAGAAAATTTTTGATCTCTTCTCTTTGTCTGCTGTATTTAAGAGCCATTCTTTCCTCCTTTCGAGCAATAATAGTAACGATTACTAATTTCATTATACAAAAAAACGTTGATATGTCAATAGGGATTAAGAAATTTTTTAAAAAAATTTTTGTAATGATGTCTTCTTTGATTTTATAATTTTTTAATGGTATTATTCCGCATATTTAATATCTTTTTTTTGAAATTAATGTTACTATAAGGTAAATATATGAGAGGAAAGGAAAGACTATGAAGTTTAAGACAAGACTTGTGGTAACTTTTGTAACGATTATATTGTTGCCCCTTGTACTTACGGCAACGGCGTTTATGGGAATCGGTTTTTATATTATTAATCAACGTCAGAATTACGGGCTTGATAAATGGGATTACCTTTCCCTATCAGAATCTATGGAAAGTATCCACTCTGAGACAGAAGAGATATATGATTTATTGCTGGCGCAGGAGAAAGAGGATGCTTCGAAATTTGAAGATATGACTTATCTTAGAAATTTCGAAACAGAGAAGTTGTCGAAGCAGTCCTATTTATTAGTTCGCAAGGGAGAAGAAATATACTATACCGGTAATCCCGAAGGCGGTCAAAAAATATTAAAAGAACTTCCGAAGTTTGGCGGAATATTGGATGAAGAGGAAAACACTTTCTATTATGGCGAGATGGAGAAGCTGGTAAAAGGAATTGACTTCTATTTTACAGACGGCACGCCGGGTTCACTTTTTTTGATTACAAGAGTTACAAATCTTATTTCACGGGATTTCCTACAGGATATGATAATTGCAATTGTGGTAATACTGGTGTTTACCAGTGCCATGCTTACGTGGTGGATTCATAAAGGTGTATTTCTTCCCGTAAAAGAATTGAACGTGGCCATGTGTAAAATCAAGGACGGCAACTTTGATTATATGCTAAATGCCGATGGCAATGGTGAGATTGGAGAATTATACCGTAACTATGAAGATATGAGACTTCGTCTGAAGGAATCTACCGAGGAACAGGAACGGCAGGAAAAGCAAAGCAGGGAATTAATCAGTAATATTTCCCACGATTTGAAAACCCCTATCACAGCAGTCAAAGGTTACGTGGAAGGCATCATGGATGGCGTTGCCGACACACCGGAAAAAATGGAGAAATATATTAAGACTATCTATAACAAGGCAAATGATATGGATAGACTGATAAATGAGCTTACCATTTATTCCGGTATTGACAACAACCGGATTCCTTACAATTTCCACCGCATCAACGTGGCGGATTACTTCGGGGATTGCGTTGAGGAAGTTGGATTGGATTTGGAATCCAGAAATATCGAGTTGAATTACTCTAACCTCGTTTCACCGGATACTATGATTATTGCCGACCCGGAACAGATGAAAAAGGTCATTAACAATATCATCAGTAACAGTGTGAAATACATTGACAAGCCAAAGGGTGTTATCGATATTCATATTCTGGATGAAGTGGACTCTGTGAGAATTGAAATAGAAGATAACGGAAAAGGCATTTCTCCAAAAGATCTACCTAACATATTCGAGAGATTTTATCGCACAGATGCTTCCCGGAATTCCTCTCAGGGAGGAAGTGGAATCGGTCTTTCTATTGTAAAGAAAATCATAGAAGACCATGGCGGTTATATTTGGGCCACCAGTAAAGAAGGCGAAGGAACTTGTATACATTTTGTGATACGTAAGTATAAAGAATTGCAGCGTGATTAAGGAAATAAAGGAGATAAAAATGAGCAAGATTTTAATTATTGAGGATGAAGTAGCAATTGCTGACTTGGAAAAAGATTATCTGGAACTCAGTGATTTTGAGGTGAAAATTGAAAATGCAGGAGATACAGGTTTAAAGACTGCGTTGGAAGGCGATTATGATTTGATAGTACTGGATTTGATGTTGCCCGGAATGGACGGTTTCGAGGTCTGCAAAAGAATCCGTGAAGTGAAAAACGTACCGATTCTTATGGTGTCTGCGAAGAAGGATGATATTGATAAAATCCGTGGCCTGGGCCTTGGTGCGGATGACTACATGACAAAACCTTTCAGTCCCAGTGAATTGGTGGCGAGAGTAAAAGCCCATCTGGCAAGATATGAGAGACTGGTTGGAACCAATCAAAAGCCTCAGAATGATATTGTGGAAATCCGAGGACTCCGCATCGACAAGACAGCAAGACGTGTCTATGTGGACGGCGAGGAGAGAACCTTTACCACAAAGGAATTTGATTTGCTTACATTCCTGGCGGAAAATCCCAATCATGTATTTACTAA
>JAZNGC010000068.1:0-48017 GCA_045589155.1 Lachnospiraceae bacterium | reverse complement strand
AACACCGGCAATGTTTCCGGTTCCGATAGTGGCAGAAAGAGCGGTGCAAAGTGCCTGAAACTGGGAGATGGATTTTTTATCATCATTCTTTTCGTTTTTCTTTTTAAACAGGCTTCCTACAGTTTGGGACATGGCGTGACCGAAATGACTAAACTGGAATAAACCGGAACGGATTGTCATATAAACGCCGGTTCCTACAAGCAAAATCAAGGCAGGAACTCCCCAAACTACATTATTTACGGCACTGTTAATCTGTGAAATGGTGTCTAACATGGTAGAATCTCCTCTTATGTAAAGTTCATCAGCACAAATGAAAATATGCTTTAATATACAAATAAAAACAATGGTATAATTGTATATGATTGTTAAAAATGCGTCAATAGTGCAATCTACCTATCTTCAGTGGGGCTGTGAATTGTGGCATCCGAATTTGTCCGGAAAATGTGATTTAAACATTGTGGGAAAAGAGAATTATTGCTATACTTATATTGGTATAGGATTTTTTTGTTGCTTTTGAAAACAAGTGAGCGAAACAGGAAAAATGCGGAAGAAAAAGATGAAAAAGAAAAGAACAGGACTAATGTTGTTGGTGGTAATCGGCTTATGTGTTGCACTGACCGGTTGCAGTGAAAATAAGGAGAATAAAAACGTAGGAGAAGGTATGAGTGCCATCGAGTTACGGGATTATCAAGGTGCCCTTGCCTTTTTTGAGAAGGCAAAGGAAGAGGGCGAGAATGCCCGTCTGATTGCCCGTGGTATGGGTATTGCCAGCATGGGGCTTACGGATTATGAAGCGGCAATTTCTTACTTTGAGGAATGTCTGTCCTACAGTGACGGGTTTGTGCAGGATATGGATTTTGATGTAAATTATTATCTGGCAGCAGCCCATTGTAAAAATGGTTCCTATGATGAGGCAGAGCAGATATATGATGTAATTCTTGCCATGCAGGAAAAAACAGAATGTTATTTCTTGCGTGGAAATGCCAGATTGGAGCAAGGCAAAAAGGCCGAGGCGATTGCGGATTTTGAAAAAGTAATTGCAATGGAACCCAATAATTACGATATTTTAATTACGATTTATGAAGTTTTGGATGCCCATGGAATGCAAAAAGAGGGAAGAGCATATCTGGAAACTGCATTGTCAGAGCGTTCCAAGAAGATGACAGCTTATGATAAGGGAATTATTTATTACTATTTAGGTGACTATTTGCAGGCTTGTGTCCAATTGGAAGAGGCGAAAAAGATTGGCACTGCAGATGTTTATTATTATTTGGGTATGTCCTATGAGGCCACCGGCGACCATAGTTATGCCTTGAATAACGTGTACATAAAGTATTTGAATCATAATGACGGGGATGCCCGGATTTATAACCAGCAGGGGCTGTGTTATTTAAAGCAGGGAGACTATGCGCTGGCATTGGAAGCTTTTCAGAATGCGATGAAACTCCCGGATAATGGGATGATGCAGACTTTACAGTTTAATGAGATTGTTGCTTATGAATTTCTGGGCGAGTTTGCGGCTGCAGAGGCGCTGCTTAACAATTACCTGAAGACCTATCCCGATGATGAGGCAGCTATAAGAGAATATGGCTTTTTGTCTACACGTTAGGTGGCGGCAGTGGTTTTAAGTGACTAGTGAAAGAACAGGGAAAAGAGTATGAATAAAATAGAGGGTAACCATGTCAAAGAAGAATTGTTGATCAGACGTGGGGGGAATAAGGATATTCCAAGGATTAATGATTTATTGTATCAGGTTCTGATGGTGCATCATCAGGGACGCCCGGATTTGTTTAAAGGAAATGTAAAAAAATATACAGATGAGGAACTTGAAAAAATATTAGAAGATGAGCGGACACCTGTATTTGTGGCAGAAGATGGAAACGGCAAAGTACAGGGGTATGCTTTTTGTGTTTTTGTTCAGCATATAGATAACAATATTCTGACAGATATTAAGACCATTTATATAGATGATTTGTGTGTGGACGAAAGTGCCAGAGGACAAAAGATTGGCAAGCGTCTGTATGACTATGTGTTGGATTTTGCACGGGAGAATGGTTGTTACAATGTGACGCTGAATGTATGGTCCTGCAATGAATCCGCTATGAAATTTTATGAAAAGTGCGGACTGAAACCCCAGAAAGTGGGCATGGAAGTGATTTTGTAGGAGGCGGAGAGGACGTAACGTGGCTGTAACTTTTGGGGAAGGAGACCGGAATTATGCGAACAACAGAGGAAATGCTTGATTTAATATTAGGAATAGCGAAGGAAGATGAAAATATCAGGGCAGTTTTGATGTCCGGTTCCCGTGCGAACAAAGATTGTCCCATAGATAAGTATCAGGACTTTGATATTATTTATTTTGTGAATGAAGTGGAGCCCTACCAGGATAATATGGCATGGATAGAAGAAAAGTTCGGCAAACCTTCTTTGGTGCAAAAACCGGAGAGTATGGAGCTTATCCCGCCTGACGGGGATGGTAAAGCGGTATATTTGATGGTATTTCCGGACGGAAACCGGATTGATTTATCCATTGACAAAAAGAGATATGAAGATAATGGGGAACCTGCTATTTTGCTTTTGGATAAGGATGGAGATTTTCCAAAGATTGACGTAAAAGATGATTTCTGGTATGTGAAAAAGCCCAGTCAAAAGATTTTCTCAGATTGTTGTAATGAATTTCATTGGTGCTTAAACAATGTGGCAAAGGGAATTGCCCGTGATGAGCTTTCCTACGTTATGACCATGAATCATTTTGTCCGTGATATGCTGATTATAATGTTAGAATGGTACGTGGGCGTAAACCATGATTTTTCTGTGTCGGCAGGTAAAAACGGCAAGTATTTTAAGAAATTTTTACCTGTGACGGTATATGAAAAATTCAAAAAGACTTATTCGGATGCGGAGTGTGAGCATATGTGGGAGGCTGCCTTTACCATGCTCGATTTGTTTGGCGAAGTGGCAAGAGAAGTGGCAGATAAGTTAGGTTTTGTTTATGATAGCGAAGAAGAAAAGGGAATCCAAACTTATATGGAGTACTGTAGGCAGGCATCGGAGGCGGAGAAATAAAAAGAAAATGTGAAATGCCCCCCGGCTAAGTAATCCGTTGGAAGAGTATGACTGATAAAGTGGCACGGCAGTTACAACTGCCGTGTTTTTTTTGTGTGGTTACTGTTGGGGCTATAGAGGGCTCTTTTTTGTTGACGCTGCTATTTCTGCCCTTAAATGCAAAATAGTAGTTCAGGGGTAGATAAAAACCACCATTAGCACTTTGTTTTTCGTCATGTGGAGTTTGATTTTGGAGACCACCTTTTCTTTAAATCAACTTAAACTGTCTGATTACGTACTGGGACGGTAAAAGCGTGTTTCGGATACGTAAAATATGTCCGGCATTAGAGGTGCATTTGTCTAATTTACGTACTTAAACGTCTCATGGGTAGCCTTAGGTACGTAATTTTTGAGGGGGTTGGCTGATAAAGGGGGTGTGCATTATGTTTTTTTACGTATTTGGCAGGAGCGTAATAGTGTCTAGTCTGTAAAATCCCTTGATGGACAATAAAGAGAGGTCATAAATTACGTATTTGCTTCGTGGGATTGCTAATTAGGTCCGTAATTTATGGATTTGTTCGTAAAACAAGCTAATTGTAAACAACAATCGGACATAGAGAAAAAGAAGAGAGCGTATATGTCCAATTCAAATACAATTTACAAGGATGAATGAAAAAAAGATCGTGTAACCTCTTGGGAAAAGCCTACAAATCAGCTCCAAATACATAAAAAGATAAAAATTTAATGTTTTCGATAAAAAGTTGTTGACAGATGTAAAAAATGGTTGTATAGTGAGCTTAACGATAAACATTAAAAAATTATTTTTTATCGTTTTACTTTCTTGCAAGAGTAATGAAACTACTAATAAGTTAATAAAATGAAAAACGAGTCATACGGAGGAAAAGAGAAATGAAAAAATTAAGTGAAGCGTCAAGAAAAATCGATGGTCTTTTAAAATTTGTATTTTGGTTATTTATTGTTGCCACAGTTATTGGAGTTGTAGCTTTGGGAGTTCTGGCCCTTGCTCCTTTATCAATGGAAGATATGAACGGATGGACGTTGAAACTGGGTAATGTGTCCTTGGCCTTGGCAGACAGTGCCGGTGCAAATATTAATTTATTGAAAGTAGATGCAGGGGCAACTATGATTGTACTTATAGCATCAGCGGGGGTTTTGTGCTATGGAATCACTCTCCTGAGAAAGATTTTGGCCTGCATGATTAAGGAACAACCTTTTGACGGAACCGTAAGTGTGAATATTAAAAAATTAGGTGAGTTAATTGCAGTGGCAAGTGTGGCTCTTAATGTAATTACCGCTATGGGAGATGTTTTGCTTTATAAAGTGGGCAACCTGGCTGAGGTATTAAAAACGGATGCAATTGCAAGCGTGGCTGTAGATGTTACAATGATAGATGCTAAAATGCTATTCCTTGGTGTGCTGGTAATTTTACTTTCCTATGTATTTAAATATGGTGAAGAGTTGCAGCAGCAGGCAGACGAAACACTGTAAAAGGAGGCATGATTATGGCGATTATATTGCGACTGGACAGAGTGATGGCTGACCGGAAAATGAGTTTAAATGAACTGTCAGAAAAAGTTGGTGTTTCTAATGTAAATTTATCAAAGATGAAAACGGGAAAAATAAGCGCAATCCGCTTCTCGACTTTAGATGCCATATGTAAGGTACTGGATTGTCAGCCCGGAGATATTTTGGAGTATGATCCAAGTGTGCCCCAGGAAACAGAGGCGAAAGAATAATAAAAAATCTCTTTTGGTATCTTTATTTTCAAGTATATTTTAGTGTGCAAAGTTAGAAGTGAAAAAGAATGAGTTCGATAAACTTGAATAGGTAGGGATGTTTAGTATGATTGGAAATATTGTAAAAGTGACAGTTGATAGACCATTAGGAAGTTATCACCCAAAGCATAAGGATATATATTATCCAATAAATTATGGTTACATTGAAGATACTATTGCTCCCGATGGTGAAGAACAAGATGCATATATACTTGGGGTAAGTGAACCTATAAAGGAATTTGTTGGAAGAATAATAGCAATTATTCATAGATTTGATGATGTAGAGGAAAAGTGGGTTGTTGCACCAGAAGATGCTTCGTTTACAAAAGATGAAATTATGCAACAAGTCGAGTTTCAAGAGAAATATTTCGACTCGGAAATAAGGATGTAATTTCCAATTTGTCGAACAGATAAATAAATTGGGAGTTGTGGGGATGAAAGGGGTTGTTGAACGCATAACCATAATTTCCGGTGACAAGAATTTGGGTTCCCCACTTTAGAGGTGAAAATGTTGTTTTAAGTGGGGATGATAAAGTGAAAAATCCCCACTTATGATGTAAAAACAGTACTTCCGGTGGGGAAGAAATCCCCACCGGAACATGGAAAATATAACTTGCAGTGGGGAAAACAGAGTGAAAAATCCCCACCTGGAATGTGAAAATATGGAGTGAGGTGGGGAGAGCAGGTAAAATCCCCCCATTGTTGAGCCCTTCTTCATGCTTTTAACACCTGATTTGCAAAAAGAATAATAAAAAAACGGAACTTTGCATTTTTCGCAAGGTTCCGTTTTAAATTGCATTATTGTAAATTACAACATCTGAAGTCCTTTTGCAGCTGCTTCTTCCATTAATTCATCAGGCCACAGGGAGCATTGTACCTCGCCGATGTGAGCTTTACGAAGGAAGAACATACAGATACGGGACTGTCCGATACCACCACCGATGGTGTAGGGCAGTTTCTCTTCCAAAATAGCTTTCTGGAAAGGAAGCTCTGCTCTGTCCTGACAACCGGATTTTTCAAGCTGCTGTTCCAACGCTTCCTTGTCTACGCGGATACCCATGGAGGAAAGCTCCAGTGCAATATCAAGGACGGGATAGTAAACGATGATGTCGGCGTTCAGGGACCAGTCGTCATAGTCCGGTGCTCTGCCATCGTGTCTTTCGCCGGATTCCAAAACATCACCAATCTGCATGAGGCAGACTGCGCCTTTTGCTTTTGCAATGTAATATTCTCTCTCCTTGGGAGTGTAGTCGGGGAACATATCCGCTAACTCTTGAGTGGTAATAAAGAAAATATCGTGAGGAAGGATTTCCTCAATGTAGTCATAATGGATGGACATATATTTCTCTGTTTTACGGAGAACCTTATATACTGTTTTAACAGTGTCCATCAGAGTTTCCAAATCACGTTCCTGTTTGGAGATGATTTTTTCCCAGTCCCACTGGTCAACATAGATAGAATGAATGTTGTCTATAACCTCATCGCGTCTGATTGCGCTCATATCAGTATAGAGACCTTCACCAATGTGGAAACCGTATTTTTTCAGTGCGTAACGTTTCCATTTTGCCAAGGACTGTACGATTTCAGCATTTCTGCCGTCCAAGTCCATAATGTCAAAAGTAACAGGACGCTCAATACCGTTCAGGTTGTCATTCATACCGGAAGCGGGGTCCACAAACAGGGGGGCGGACACGCGGAGCAGATGAAGTCTTTCTGCAAGAAGTGTCTGGAAAAAATCCTTTACGGTTTTTATGGCAATCTGAGTGTCGTAGAGATCCAACTCAGATTTGTATCCTTCGGGTAATTTTAAAGTGCTCATAATAATACTCCGTTCTATATTAATAATTTAATACGATAAAGCAACTCTATTATATTAAAATACTTTCCGTTACATTTTGCAAGAATAATTTCATGGTTTTGGAAAGTTTTTCATCTACAAGACAGATAAGGAGAAAATAATACAGTGCTATATCAGTATTAGTACAAGATAAGACATTGTTTGTAAAGTGAAAAGCAAGTAAAATAATGATGTGGAATACTTCATAAGAAATTTATTCGAAATCATCATCGGTTTACGCACGGATTATGCCGGAGAAAGAAGAGGGAGATATAAAGATGGGCTTTAAAGAAAACACAATGTTAGGGAACGATATTAATCCGATTACCCGGTTGGACTATCCGGATCCGGATGTAATCCGGGTGGGAGATACCTATTATATGGTGTCCACAACCATGCACTTTATGCCGGGGTGTGAGATTTTAAGATCCTATGATTTGGTAAATTGGGAACATTTAACTTATGTGTATGACAGATTGGACAGCACACCGGCCCAGACACTGACCGGTGAGGAAAATGTATACGGAAAGGGAATGTGGGCAGCATCTATCCGTTTTCATAAGGGAACATTTTATGTATGTTTCGTGGCAAATGATACGGGAAAAACTTATTTGTATACCTCGGACAATATAGAGGGGCCTTGGAAAAAGAGTCTGATTGAAGGCTTCTATCATGATTGCTCCCTGCTTTTTGATGATGATGACAGAATATACATAGTATATGGAAATAAACATATTTATTTAACAGAGCTGAAGCCTGATTTGAGTGGTCCGTTGGAAGGTGGTTTGCATCGCCTTGTGGTATCTGACGAAGGACATCCCGGCCTTGGCTACGAGGGAGCACATTTTTATAAGATTAACGGAAAATATTATTTGTTTTTCATTCATTCCCTGCGGGACAGATGGATGCGTACAGAAGCCTGTTTTGTAGCAGATTCTTTAGAAGGAGAATTTGTGGGCGGGGATGTATTGGTGGATGACAGAGGGTACTGCGGCCAGGGAGTTGCCCAGGGCGGTATTGTGGATACTCCGGAGGGAGAATGGTATGCTGTGCTATTCCAAGATAGCGGTGCAGTGGGAAGACTTCCCGTCTTGGTGCCCGTAAAATGGCAGGATAACCAGCCGGTATTTGGAGTGGATGGACATGTGCCGGAAAGCTTTCCCGTAAAATCCACCAGACCCGGATATGAGTATGAACCTTTGGTGCAGAGCGATGATTTTAAAGCGCATCCGGAACAAAAATGTGATTGCTTTGGCTTGAAAAGTGCATGGCAATTCAACCATGAACCGGAACTTTCCCTGGTTTACAATGACAAGGAAAAAGGCGTGTTATGGATTGAAACAGATAATATATGTAAAAATATTGTGACAGCAAAGAATGTACTTACCCAGAGAATGTGGTTCCCTGGCTGCTCCGGCGAAGTGACCGTGGATGTAAGCGGACTGAAAGAAGGAGACTATGCGGGAATCAGTGCGTTCCAGGGCTGTTACGGTATGGTAGCAGTGACGAAACGGAATGGTAGAAATTATGTGGTGATGCAGAGTAAAGATACAGATAAGCCGTCACTGCCGGGTCAAAACCGCGATTTGGCGGAAGGAAAAGAATGGGAAGCCATTCCGGTTGAGGGAGATGAATTCCGGCTTAAGATTGAAGTGGATTTCTGGAAAATGAAAGATGAAGCAGAGTTTTCATACCTTTGTGACGGGGAATGGAAAAAAATCGGTCCCACTCACAAACTGTATTTCAGATTGGACCATTTCACCGGATGCCGTTTCGGACTGTTTACATATGCTACAAAGGAAAGTGGCGGAAGAGCCGGATTTAGTAAATTTACTTATAATAAATAAACAAACATTTGTTCGAAAAAGTATTGCATATGCCTATGATATATGATAAAGTAATAGCACACAGAACGTTTGTTCTATGTGCTATTTTTCTTTATGGGGGCAAGGTATGGAATATCTGATGACGGATGAAATGACCATAATGGAAAAACTGGGAATACTCAGTGATGCTGCAAAGTATGATGTGGCATGTACCTCCAGCGGCGTAGAGAGAAAAGGCAACGGAAAAGATATGGGAAATTGTGCTGCAGGGGGGATTTGCCATAGCTTTAGCGCGGATGGACGCTGTATTTCTCTTTTAAAAATATTGTTTACCAATGAATGTATTTATGACTGCAAATATTGTATCAACCGGAAATCCAATGATGTTCCAAGAGCTACCTTTACCCCGGAGGAAGTGTGTGAGCTTACTATGCAGTTTTATAGACGGAATTATATTGAAGGGCTGTTTTTAAGCTCCGGGATTATTAAAAGTCCGGATTTTACCATGGAACTCATATACAGGACTATATTTTTGCTAAGGAAAAAGTATGGTTTCAACGGTTATATTCATGTAAAGGCGATTCCCGGTGCGGATGGCAGGCTGATACAGATGACAGGTTTTTTGGCAGACAGGATGAGCGTGAACCTGGAATTACCCACGGCAGAGGGCCTTAAGGCGCTGGCACCCAATAAACACAGGAAAAATATTTTGACACCTATGAGGCAGATACAAAACGGTATTGCACAAAACAAGGATGAGATTGTACTCTACCGAAATGCGCCAAGATTTGTAGAGGCCGGTCAGTCTACCCAGATGATAATAGGGGCAACCCCGGAAAGTGATTATCAGATTTTGAGTGTGGCAGAGGGGCTCTATGACAAGTTTGATTTAAAGAGAGTGTTTTATTCTGCATTTGTAAATGTAAACGAAGACTCTACGTTGCCCACCCTTCCCGGAGGTCCGCCCCTTCTTAGGGAACATCGTCTGTATCAGGCGGATTGGCTGCTTCGTTTTTATGGTTTTCAGGCGGGGGAACTTCTGGATGAGAACAGACCCTACTTTAACGTGATGCTGGATCCAAAGGCAGATTGGGCGGTAAGGCATTTGGAACAGTTTCCGGTGGAGATAAACAGGGATTCTTATGAAATGATTTTAAGGGTGCCGGGGATAGGGGTGAAAAGTGCCCAGAGAATTATCCGGGCAAGGAGAACTGCTAATTTAGATTTCGCGGCACTAAAGAAAATCGGTGTGGTTTTAAAAAGAGCATTATATTTTATCACCTGCAATGGACGGATGATGTATAGGACAAAATTGGAGGAAGACTATATTGTACGAAATATTACAGAGGATAAAAAGAATTTGTATTTTGGCAGGGATGGAATGACATACCGTCAGATTTCCCTGTTTGATGATGCGAATTTTGACAGTGCACCTACAGTGGTGGATAGGAGACAGGCGGTGTTTGGACAACTGTGATTTCGTGGGACATATATGGAGAAGATTATGGAAGAAAAAGTATTGATATGTGAAGACAGTTTGGAAGGTATATTTACCGGTGTTTATGAAATATATGCCGGGCATTACGATAGAAAACAAGTCAGATTGCAAACCTATGAGGATGAAAACTACAGTTTGTTTGCAGAATATATCCGGATAGAGACAGAACCGTCAAAGGCAGTAAAGGTAATCCGGACTCTACGGGATAAATTTGGGGAAGATACCTATAAAGATTTGTGCCTTGCCCTTTGTACGGAAAATCCGGAAAAGGCCCAGGTAGTATTCCGGACCATAGAGTTGGGACTGGAAAAGGCAGGAAGAAGGGTAATGGATTATTTGTCTGACGATAATGTGAGGCGGGTAATGGAACTTGGCCGTGCGGCTAATAATGAATTAATGCATCTGAGAGGATTTTTAAGATTTCAGGAGCTGAGTAATGGCATTTTATATGCGAAAATAGGTCCCCGGGATAATATTTTGGCCCTGTTGGCGCCCCATTTTACAGACAGACTGTCTAAGGAAAACTTCCTGATATACGACCATAAAAGAGAACAACTTGTGGTGCACCCTTCGGGTCAGGATTGGTATCTGATGAAGGGAGTAAAGGAAGAGGCTTTTGAAAATACAGAACAGGGAGGAATGGTTTTTTCAGAAAGAGAGGAGAAATATGAGGAACTGTTTCAGTTCTTTTGTAATAAGATAAGCATTAAGGAAAGAGAGAACAGGAGATTGCAATGCAGTATGTTGCCGCTCCGGTTCCGGAAGTACATGACAGAATTTATGCTAAAGTAGACAAAGATATTTTTATTGGAAATGCTTACATTACCATTTTTACACAAACTTTTTTTATGGGTTAAAAATACTATTTACAGATGATTTTAAAGGGTGTAAGATACGGAAATATCGAAGGGACCCTCATAAATAAACCTTTGATATAAATTCTTTATATATGAAAAGAGGTAATGTGTAATGGAACGTAGAATCAGATTAACACAGGATGAAGTGCAGCATTTTATCACTGTCACAACCAAGTGCAAGTTTGACATAGATATTGCATACAATAGCTATGTTGTAGATGCGAAATCCTTTTTAGGTGTGTACGGTCTGGATTTTTCCAAAACGCTGACAGTAAAATATGACGGATATAATGAAGAACTTGAAGAACTACTGAAAGCAAAAGCAATCGCTTGCTAAAATTGACTCCTTGGCATAGATAGGTTACTATCATGTTAAGGAGTCTTTTTCTTTGATGGCGACGAGGCAAATTAACTGCGGAGGAAATAATGGACACTGTAAATTCAAATCAGGAAACAGGGAAAAAAAGAATAGAAATAAGAACCTCCGTCAGAAGTCTGGTAGAATTTGTACTCCGTAGTGGGGACATTGATAACCGAAGAGCCCATTCACCGGAGATGGCCATGCAGGAAGGTGGCCGGATTCATCGGATGATTCAAAAGAGAATGGGAGCAGATTATGAATCGGAAGTTCCTTTGAAATACGTATATGAATCGGAAAATTATACTCTTTATATAGAAGGAAGAGCAGATGGAATTATCCGGGAGTTAAATGATGATATCTGTTTGACCAGAGGGCTTGCTGATGGTAGTTTACAAGTGTCTGTGGAGGAAGAACGTTTTACAATAGATGAGATAAAAGGTACTTACCGCTCTTTGGATAGGATTAAAGCACCGGAAGAGGTGCATTTGGCACAAGCCAAGATATATGCTTACATTTATGGAACCCTGCATGAGCAAAAGAGCATGAGAGTCCGCATGACCTACTGTAATATCGATACAGAAGAAATAAAGTATTTCCATGAAGAATACTCCATGTTTGAACTTCAGACATGGTTCGAAGATATTATGCTGCAGTACAAAAAGTGGGCGGATTATGAGTGTGAATGGCGGGAAAAGAGGGAAACTTCCATCAAAAGAATCGGGTTTCCTTTTCCGTATCGGGAGGGTCAAAAGGACCTTGTCAAATATGTATATCAGACTATTTATCATAAGAAAAAATTGTTTATAGAGGCACCAACCGGTGTGGGAAAGACAATCTCCACCGTATTTCCTGCTGTAAAAGCCATGGGTGAGGGAATGGGAGAGAAGCTTTTTTATCTGACGGCAAAAACCATTACCCGTACGGTGGCAGAAAATACCTTTGAGATATTAAGAGAACGTGGACTTCAGTTTAAGAGTGTAATTTTGACAGCAAAAGAGAAGATTTGTTTTATGGAGGAAGTGGAATGTAATCCGGACCACTGCCCTTATGCCAAGGGACACTTCGACAGAATTAATGATGCGGTTTATGATTTGCTTACCCACTCCCATAGCTTTACCAGGGAAAATATCGAGGAATATGCCCGTAAGCATCAGGTGTGTCCATTTGAACTTTGTCTGGATATGAGTTTGTTTGCGGATGGAATTATTTGTGATTATAACTATGTGTTTGATCCCCATGTTTATTTGAAACGGTTTTTTGGGGACGGCTGTGGAAATAATTATTTGTTCCTTGTTGATGAAGCGCATAATTTATTAGACCGTGGAAGAGAAATGTATAGTGCCGTTTTGGTAAAGGAAGATTTTCTGGCATTGAAAAACTTGATTGTCAAGGAATCTGCAGACCCCTTTGGACGCCTGCATGATTTTGCACCGGGACTAATAAAGCAGTTGGAGAAATGCAATAAAGAACTACTGTTATTAAAACGGGAATGTGAAAATATTTGTGTGGTAGAATTTATAGAGCCTTTTGTACAGAGTCTGATGAGACTGTATTCTGTCCTGGATAAATATTTGGATGAACCGGATGAAAATTCCGTCAGGAAGGAAATTTTAGATTTTTATTTTGAGATTTCTCACTTCCTGGAAATATATGAAAAGGTAAATGACAAGTATGTCATGTATACGGAGTTTCAAACTGACGGAAGTTTTATTCTTAAATTACTGTGTGTCAATCCGGCTGAAAATTTACAGGAACGTATGTCAAAAGCCCGTAGTACCGTGCTTTTTTCGGCTACTTTGCTTCCAATCCAGTATTATAAGAAACTTTTGGGTGGTAAGGCTGAAGATTATGAGGTTTATGCCAAGTCTATATTTGATCCGGAAAAACGGGCGTTATTTATTGGCGATGATGTAACAAGTAAATACACCAGAAGATCGGATGAAGAATACTATAAAATTGCAAGGTATATAGATGAGATTGTGAAAAACAGACATGGAAACTATATGGTCTTTTTCCCGTCCCATGCTTTTCTGGAACAGGTCTATGAATATTACATGGAATACTTTGCAGACGAGAGCAGAGAATGTGTGATACAGGGAGACCATATGGATGAGGAGGAAAGAGAAGCCTTTCTTGCCAAATTCGAAGGGAATGAAAGTCTTGATTTTGGAAATGCCATTCAAATGGATGTGGAAATCGAGGATAAAATACTGATTGGTTTCTGTGTTATGGGTGGCATCTTCAGCGAGGGCATTGATTTAAAACACGATAGTCTCATAGGTGTTATAGTAGTGGGAACAGGCTTGCCGCAAGTCTGTAACGAGAGGGAACTGTTTAAAGAGTATTTTGATGCCCAGGGTGAAAATGGTTTCGATTATGCCTATCGCTATCCCGGAATGAACAAGGTATTACAGGCTGCAGGCCGTGTAATCCGTACCTCGGAGGACGTAGGCATAATCGCTCTTTTGGATGAACGTTTTAAGCAATATAACTATCAAAAGATGTTCCCCAGAGAGTGGGAGAATAATGAGGTAGTAAATGTGGATTCTATTGCCAAAAAAGTAGAGAGATTTTGGGATTCCTGGCTGTGATTAAAGCAGCCGGGCAATCTCTTCTTTATATGGTGCAACGCTCTTTTTAGGGTCTGTGGGATGCGGTCTGTATGGAGTCTCCAGGATTTTGGGGACGTCCATAAGAGCCGGATGGTGGACGATGCCTCTAAGAGCATCATAGCCGATATAGCCTTCTCCTATATTGGCGTGTCTGTCCTTTCGCGCCCCGCAGATATTTTTGCTATCGTTGAGATGAATGGCAGCGATTTGGGAAATGCCAAGCCTTTTATCAAATGCGGTAAGGACACTGTCAAAGTCTGTAGCCACCGGATATCCGGCATCGTGCATGTGACAAGTATCCATGCATACTCGCAAAACATCGTTTCTTATCACTTTTTCGTATATTTCTGTCAGGTCTTCGAAGGTAAATCCTATTTCAGAACCTTTTCCTGCCATTGTTTCCAGTGCAATATAACAAAAACTTCCGTCGGGAAGTGTAAATATGCTTTTATCCTCTAAAACCATATTCAGACAGTCTGCAATTCTCTGAATTCCTTTTTCTCTTCCTGCTCCTACATGTGCCCCGGGATGTAAAACTAAAACGTGACTGCCCATGGCACAGCTTCTGTGTAGCTCCAAACGGAGAAAGTCTACGGCAAGTTCAAAGGTATCCGGATTTATTGTGTTGGCCGGATTGATGATATAGGGTGCATGAACAATGAATTCTTCCATCCCGTTTTCGGACATTATTTTATGGCCTTCTTCTATATTCAATTCTGACAGTTCTTTCCGCCGTGTATTTTGTGGTGCACCTGTATAGATCATAAATGTGTTTGCACCATAACTTATCGCCTCTTTTACGGAACCTGCAAACATATCTTTTCCACTCATCCCTACATGTGATCCCAGTTTGATTTTTGATGTCATATTTTATTTCTCCCGGTATTTTTTTAGCCCCGCTATCTGCGAAAAAGTATATCATATTTTTAGTTGGAAACCAAGAGAATAGGGTTACATAATTATGAAAAAGTCTACTTTTTATGTCACTGGAACATAGGTTCAAAATTAGGATAAAAGTACCGATAATGACAAATGATTTTGCAAGATTGACACCCAAAACAAAAAAAGTGACATATGTGTATATGTGGATAACTATGTGGAAATTGGGGATTTCCTATTCGAAATAACTGAAAATCGACATTCATCTCAGTTTTGCGACAAAAATCGTTTTGCAAGTAGGATTGCAAAAATACTGATGTAGTCAATTTTGTTATGTAAAACGATTATGGTTAAGTAACCGGCAGAATAATTATGCGGACAAGAAAGGAATTAAGATATATGGAAATAGGGCAGTTGTTAAGAGGGGAATTGCTCCGGGACAAGGTGGACATGCGGAAGGAAATATATTATAATGAAAGTTACGCGTTTGATGATATTTAATAGTAAAAGATTTCAGTACAGAAAGGTTTAAAAGGGGTTCTGAAGAATACAGGGTCCTAAACATATGAGGAAATAAAAGTGGAACAGGTTAAATTTATTTTTAAGTATATTAAGAAACATAAATGGCAGTATTTTGGAGGTATTATCACTTTGTTTGTGGTAGATTACCTCAACTTACAGATTCCGGAACTGACCGGCGTTATCACAGACGGATTAACAGACCACACCTTGGATATGAACGGCATCCTTAGGAATGTGTTGTTTATTCTGGGCATCGGTGCGCTGCTGGCTATCGGTAGGTTTTTGTGGAGATATTTTCTGTTTGGGGCAGCCAGACATATCCAGTATGAAATCCGTAATGAAATGTTTGAGCATCTGGAAAAGATGTCTGTGGAATATTACAACGAAAACAAAACCGGAGATTTGATGTCCCGCTTTATCAATGATCTGAATGCAGTGCGGATGGCTATTGGAATGTCCGTTATTTCCGCATTCGATGCATCGGTTATGGCGGTGATGGTAATCGCCCAAATGATGTTTTATGTGGATGTGAAATTGACCTTATTGGCCATTATCCCTATGTTGGTAATTGCGGTAGGTGAGTTTTATTACGGAAAGGTGATTAAAGAAAGATTCCGTCAAAAACAGGAAGCCCTGTCCGATTTTACGGATCAGGTCCAGGAAAGCTTTTCCGGTGTCAGGGTAATCAAGGCGTTTGTGCAAGAAAGGGCAGAACTGAAAGCCTTTGCCAGAGCCAACGCCCATACCATGGAAAAGAATTTAAACGTAGTCCGCTTACAGGCAGTTGTGATGCCCCTGTTGGATGTGATTATCGGTGTCAGCAGTCTGATTACCCTTTTGTACGGTGGTTATCTGGCACTGACCGGTGAAATTACCCTGGGACGTTTTGTGGCATTTAACCAGTATATCGGTATGCTTGTATGGCCCATGTTGGCGGCAGGTGAAGCTATTACCAGTTTCTCACAAGGCCTTGCTTCTATTAAGAGAATCCAGGAAGTATTCAATGAAAATCCCGAAATTTTTGACGATGCAGATGTACGGGATGTGGATTTGATAACAGGCGAAATCGAATTTAAAGATTTGGTGTTTACCCATAAAGGGGGAACAGCCCCTACCTTGGATGGCATTAATTTAAAGGTGCCTGCAGGAACCACTCTGGCGGTGATTGGAAGAACGGGTAATGGTAAGTCTACTTTGGTAAACCTGCTTCTTCGTCTGTACAATACAAAGGATGGAATGATTTTTATAGATGGAAAGGATATTAATACCATTCCACTGAAAACGCTGCGTGAAAATATTGCCTATGTTCCCCAGGATAACTTCCTTTTTTCTGATACCCTGAAAAACAATATTGCTTTTGGTGTAGAAAATGGAGATATGGAGGAAATCACAAGGGCAACAAAGGCGGCATGCATCCATGATAATATTGTAGCGTTTCCGGATGGCTATGAGACGATTGTCGGTGAGAGAGGTGTGACCTTGTCAGGCGGACAGAAGCAAAGAAGCTCTATTGCCCGGGCGCTGATGAAGGATTCCCCCATTCTTATCTTAGATGACTCCCTGTCCGCGGTGGATACAGATACAGAGGAGCATATTTTGAGAAACCTGAAGGAGAACCGTCAGGGAAAAACTACAATTATTATTGCACACCGTATTTCCACAATTCAGAACGCGGATATTATTCTGGTTCTGGAGGAAGGTAAGGCGGCAGAATGCGGTAATCATCAAAGTCTTATGGAACTTGACGGCATTTATAGAAGCATGTATGAAAAACAACAGCTGGAAGCACAGTTTGCAGATAAGGAGGGCATTAAATAATGAAGAGATTACTGAAATATTTAAAGCCCCACAAATGGACCATGCTTTTTGTTACCATTGTGGTTTTGATTTTAACCGCCCTTGAACTTTATAAGCCTCTTATTATAGGTGATGCCATCGACAAATACATTAACGGATATTTCCGTCCTTATGTGGTAGTGGAAGATGGCGCCGAGGGCGCGGTTTCCTATAAAGATATGTGGCTGAGCCGGGCTACGGTTCCGGATGCGGACAGCCAAGAGTGGCTCTTAGAGGTGGAACGGGTACAAAAGGCGGAAGAAGGAAAGGTTCCGGCTGCGGAAGATGCCAAGTATTATCAGATGTTCCTGTACAAGGATGAATATTATATGGCAGAGGAATTGAACGCTGCCGGCTGTGAGTCTTTGAAAAGCTCAGAAGGGGGCATGCAGGAGCTGTATGCAAAAGACAGGATTCCCTTGTCAAAAGAAGAAATGACGGCACTCAGAACCTATGACCTGAAGGGTATTTTCCAGGCAGCAGCCCTGTATCTGTTGGTGCTTTTACTTAATTTTACCTTCAATGCCATTCAGACATGGGTGCTTCAGAATATGGGACAGAAAATTATTTACAGCATGAGAGAAGAGGTGTTTACTCATATTCATAAGCTGTCCTTAAATTTCTTTAATACCACACCGGTAGGTAAACTGGTGACCCGTGTGTCCAATGACACAGAGGCGGTAAATGAAATGTTTACCGGTGTATTGATCAGACTGTTCAAGAACGTGGTGAAGATTATCGGCTTTGCCATCGTCATGTTTTCCATCAATGTGAAGCTGACCATTTATGCCTTTGCCATGCTTCCCATTGTATTTGTGCTTACCGTGGTGTTCCGTTATTTCTCCAGAAAGGCATACCGCATTACAAGAAATAAGATTACGGAGGTTAACACCTTTCTTTCCGAAAATATATCCGGCATGCGTCTGATACAGATTTTCGCAAGGGAAAAAGAAAAATATGAAGAGTTTGATGAGAAGAGTTTGGGGCTGTTCAAAGCGGGATTCCGTGAGGTTATGATTTTTGCCATTTTCAGACCTTTGATTTACATGCTCTCTGTTGTGGCACTGGTGATTATCATTGGAGGCGGCAGTGCCCAGGTACTTGGAGGCACGGTGTCCCTGGGAACCTTGTTTATCTTCATTAACTATATCAGTTCCTTCTTTGATCCCATCCAGGAGTTGGCGGAACAGTTTGGTACCCTTCAGTCCTCTCTTGCTTCTGCGGAAAAAGTGTTCCAGATTCTGGATACGGAGCCGGAAATTGTAAGTCCCGAAAATCCAGTGGACGTAGAGATTAAAGGAAGAATTGAATTTAAAAATGTATGGTTTGCCTATGAAAAAGAGGAGTATGTTTTAAAAGACGTAAGCTTTACCATTGAGCCCGGACAGAAGGTTGCTTTTGTAGGTGCAACCGGTGCCGGAAAGAGCTCTATTTTGAATTTGATCGGAAGATATTTTGACATCCAAAAGGGTGAAATACTGGTGGATGGCGTGAATATCAGGGACATTGACCTTGATAATCTCAGAGGTGCAATCGGGCAGGTCCAGCAGGATGTATTTATTTTTACCGGGGATATTAAGAGCAATATTTCCCTCAGAAACGAAGAGATTACTTTGGAACAGATAAAGACGGCGGCAAAACATGTAAATGCAGACCGGTTTATTTCCAAACTGCCGGGAGGCTATGATGAGCCTGTGACGGAGAGAGGTTCCACTCTGTCAGCGGGACAAAGACAGCTTTTATCCTTCGCAAGAACGTTGGCCTACAATCCTGCCATTCTGGTATTGGATGAGGCTACCGCAAACATTGATACGGAGACCGAAAGTCTGATTACGGAGGCCTTAGAAAAGTTGATGAGCGGCAGAACTACCATTATGGTTGCCCACAGACTTTCCACTATCCAACATGCGGATAAGATTATGGTTATGGACCATGGTAGAATTATGGAGAGCGGTTCCCATCAGGAGCTTCTTTCCATGGACGGAATATATAAGAAGTTATACGATTTACAGTTGGTAACTCCGGAATAACAGTGGTAGAAAGATTGTGAGGTTGATTATGAAAAGAATGAGAAAAATGATACTTTTGGGAATACTTCTTGGTGTACTCTGGATGGGAAGCGGATTGCAGACCGAGGCAAAGGAACTGGAAGGTTCCTATATAACACAGAGAGGTACGGACCTGGTTAAACTAAATGATGGCAGTAACCAAACCGGCTACAGTTTTAAGCCCGGAGACGAAATCAAGGTGACCGCCAAGGATGGCAGTACCATCAGCGGTGTTTATATTCTTTGGGACAGTCCGGCAAAAGAATGGGGGTTAATGACGGCTGAGGGTAAAATTTTTTGCGGAGAAAACAAATTTTTGCATGAATATGTTCCGTTGGATATTCCCCAGACAGAAGTGACCATATGTTTATACGAAAACGTAAGCATATGTGAAATCAGTATCTTTGACGAAGGGGAATTACCGGAATGGGTACAGATTTGGCAGCCGCCCTGTGAGAAAGCGGATATTCTGCTTATTCCTTCTCATGCGGATGATGAGATTTTGTTTTTTGGAGGCATCATGCCTACCTATATTCCACAGGGTGCGGATATACAGGTTATCTATATGACGGAATGCTGGTCAACTGCCAGGGTCCGTGAGCATGAGAAACTGGATGGTCTTTGGGCTTCCGGTCTGGATATCTATCCGGTTTGCGGAAATTTTACGGATTTATATTCAAAGACTTTGGAGAGAGCAAGAATCCAATATGATGAGCAGTCTATGGTAGACTATCTGACGGAGCAGTTCAGGAGATTTAAGCCCCAGGTGGTGGTAACCCATGACTTTAACGGGGAATACGGTCATGGCTATCATATGCTGACTGCCGAGGCGACCGTGCAGGCACTGGAAGCAGCAGCCTCCGACACGGAACATACACAGTCTTTGGAGCAGTACGGTGTGTGGGATGTGCCCAAAACCTACATCCATCTTTACGGGGAAAATCAAATTGAACTGGATTTACGTATTCCTTTAGAAGAGTACGGCGGAAAGACTGCCCTGGAAATAGCGACAGCAGCCTATAAGCAGCATGTATCCCAGCAGTGGTGCTGGTTTTATGTGGATGATGAATACGAGTACAGCTGTGATGAATTCGGACTGTTCCGTACCAATGTAGGGGTAGATACCACAAACAACATGTTGGAAAATATTGTGACCTACTCTGAACAGGCGCGTCTTGAGGCGGAGCGGATTGAAGCAGAGCGTCTTGAGGCAGAACGCAAGGCTGCGGAAGAGGCGGCAAGGTTGCAGGCAGAAAAAGAAGCAGAAGAAAAGCGTCTTGCGGAAGAAAAGGCGGCAAGAGAAGAAGCGGCCCGTCTGGAAGCGGAAAGAAAGGCGGCAGAAGAGGCGGCAAAACTGCAGGCAGAACAGAACCGGAAAATCCTGATAGCGGCGATTGTTGCAGGGGTGATTTTGACTGTAGTGATTGTGTTGTTTTATGTCCGTTTACAAAGAGTCAGAAAAGGGAAAAAACTGCAAAAATAGATAATACATATAGGCGACGGAAAAATTGTGACAATTTATGAAAAACATGGGGTAACTGTGGATTAATTTTGGCATAAATAATGCAGATGTCTTAATTGACAGTGATAACTATATAGTGATAGAATTATGCAAGGTAAAATTCAAAATATAATAAATAAGAAACGGGAGGATTTTGTTGTGCCTAAAAGAACAGACATTAATAAGGTATTAATCATAGGTTCCGGACCGATTATTATCGGACAGGCTTGCGAATTTGACTACTCAGGAACACAGGCATGTAAAGCACTTCGTAAATTGGGATATGAAATTGTTTTGGTAAACTCCAATCCTGCAACAATCATGACAGACCCTGAAACTGCGGATGTGACTTATATCGAGCCCTTGAATGTAGAAAGACTGGAGCAGATTATCGCAAAAGAGCGTCCCGATGCGTTGCTTCCCAACTTGGGCGGACAGTCAGCACTTAACCTTTGTTCAGAGCTGAATAAGGCGGGCATCTTGGATAAGTATAATGTCCAGGTTATCGGTGTTCAGGTGGATGCTATCGAGCGTGGCGAGGACCGTATTGAATTTAAGAAAGCTATGGATGCTCTGGGTATCGAAATGGCACGCAGCGAAGTTGCATACAGTGTGGAAGAAGCACTGAACATTGCAGACGAACTGGGTTATCCCGTTGTTCTCCGTCCTGCATACACCATGGGTGGTGCCGGCGGCGGTATGGTTTATAATAAAGAAGAATTAAAAACAGTATGTTCCCGTGGACTTCAGGCCAGCCTTGTAGGTCAGGTATTGGTTGAAGAATCCATTTTGGGATGGGAAGAACTGGAAGTAGAAGTTGTGCGTGATGCTGACAACAACATCATCACCGTTTGTATGATTGAAAATATTGACCCTCTGGGTGTTCATACAGGTGACTCCTTCTGTGCAGCTCCTATGCTGACTATCTCCAAAGAGTGTCAGGACAGACTGGAAGATCAGGCCCACAGAATCGTAGAATCCGTAGGCGTTATCGGTGGTACAAACGTGCAGTTTGCACACGATCCCGTTTCAGACCGTATCATCGTTATTGAGATTAATCCCCGTACATCCCGTTCCTCTGCGCTTGCTTCCAAGGCAACCGGTTTCCCCATTGCATTGGTTTCCGCAATGCTGGCAGCAGGACTTACACTGAAGGATATTCCCTGCGGTAAATATGGTACACTTGATAAATATGTTCCCGATGGAGACTACATTGTTTTGAAGTTTGCGCGTTGGGCATTTGAAAAATTCAAAGGTGTAGAAGACAAACTTGGTACTCAGATGCGTGCCGTTGGTGAAGTAATGAGTATCGGTAAAACTTATAAAGAAGCATTCCAGAAAGCAATCCGTTCCCTTGAAATCGGACGTTACGGTCTTGGAAATGCGAAAAACTTCGGTTCTTTGACAAAGAAAGAATTGCTTAGAATGATTCAGACAGCAACCAGTGAACGTCACTTCGTTATGTACGAAGCCCTTCGCAAAGGTGCAACTGTAGATGAAATCTTTGAGAGAACAAAAGTAAAGAGATACTTCATTGAGCAGATGAAAGAACTGGTGGAAGAGGAGGAAGCAATCCTTGCATACAAGGGTGGCATGATTCCTGATGATATGCTCATTTCCGCTAAAAAGAACGGTTTTGCAGATAAATATTTGAGCCAGCTTCTTAGTGTTTCCGAAGATGAAATCAGAAACAAACGTATTGCGCTTGGTGTGGAAGAAGCTTGGGAAGGCGTACACGTAAGTGGTACAGAAGACAATGCTTACTACTATTCCACATACAATGCAGAAGATAAGAGTCCCGTAAGCACAGACAAGCCTAAGATCATGATTCTCGGTGGCGGTCCCAACCGTATCGGTCAGGGTATCGAGTTCGATTACTGCTGTGTCCACGCATCCATGGCTCTTAAGAAACTCGGTTTTGAAACAATTATCGTAAACTGTAACCCTGAAACAGTATCTACAGACTACGATACATCCGATAAACTGTATTTTGAGCCTCTTACCTTGGAAGATGTTCTCAGCATCTACAAGAAAGAGCAGCCTCTTGGTGTTATTGCACAGTTCGGTGGACAGACTCCTTTGAACCTGGCAGCAGACCTGGAGAAAAATGGTGTTAAGATTCTTGGTACAGCTCCTGCTGTTATCGACCTTGCAGAGGACCGTGATTTGTTCCGCGCAATGATGGACAAGCTGGAAATCCCCATGCCTGAGTCCGGAATGGCAGTTAATGCTGACGAAGCAATTGCTATTGCAAAAGAAATCGGCTATCCCGTAATGGTTCGTCCTTCCTATGTACTTGGCGGACGTGGTATGGAAGTGGTTTATGATGACGAAAGCCTGACACAATATATGAATGCGGCTGTAGGTGTTACACCTGACAGACCTATCCTGATTGACAGATTCTTGAATCACGCTTTAGAGTGTGAAGCAGATGCAATCAGTGACGGTACACATGCATTTGTACCTGCTGTTATGGAACACATTGAGCTTGCAGGTATTCACTCCGGTGACTCCGCATGTATCATTCCTTCCGTACACATTACAGAAGAAAATGTAAAAACAATTAAAGAATATACCAGAAAGATTGCAGAGGAAATGCATGTAAAAGGTCTTATGAACATGCAGTATGCGATTGAAAACGGCAAAGTATTTGTTCTGGAAGCTAACCCCAGAGCATCCCGTACTGTTCCCCTGGTATCTAAGGTATGTAATATCCGTATGGTACCTCTGGCAACAGAGATTATCACATCCGAAATTACAGGAAAGCCTTCACCCGTTCCTAACTTGAAGGAGCAGGTAATTCCTAACTACGGCGTAAAAGAAGCGGTATTCCCCTTCAATATGTTCCAGGAGGTTGACCCTGTTCTGGGACCCGAAATGCGTTCCACAGGTGAGGTACTTGGCTTATCCGCATCCTACGGTGAAGCGTTCTTCAAGGCTCAGGAAGCATGTCAGTCCACACTTCCTTTAGAGGGAACAGTGCTGATTTCCGTAAATGATAAAGATAAAGCAGAAGTAGTAGAAGTTGCACAGGGATTCCATAATGATGGCTTCAAACTGGTTGCAACAGGCAGAACCTGCGATTTGATTGCAGATGCAGGAATTCCGGTTACAAAAGTAAAGAAACTTTGTGAAGGACGTCCTAATATCTCCGATATGATTGCAAACGGTGAAATCCAGCTGATTGTTAACACGCCGAGAGACAAAGACGGAATGAATGATGACAGCTATCTGCGTAAAGCGGCAATCAAGGGTAAAGTTCCTTATCTTACTACCATGGCAGCAGCAAAAGCTACTGTAGAAGGTATTCACTACGTGAAGTCCCATGAGAAGGGCGAACTGAAGTCTCTTCAGGAGCTGCATAGCGAAATTCACGACAAATAATTGAACTAAATAAAATGAAACCGAAAGTTGTTCTGTGTGAACAATTTTCGGTTTTTTTATTTTTATAATTTTTTTTGCAACATAGGTGTTGACAAATAATATTATATGATATATAGTATGTTCATCAGCCAATATTATACGAGATATAATATTATAAAAATAAATAGTATTATTTAAAAATATAATATCAGATATAGAAAGGCAAATCAGAAGAAGGAGGAGAAACAATATGGTATTTAATACGGGCGCTGCGTTGCTTGACGCAATAGTTCTGGCAGTTGTATCCAAGGATGTGGAAGGGACATACGGATATAAAATCACCCAGGATGTAAGACAGGTCATTGATTTGTCGGAATCCACTTTGTACCCGGTTTTGCGCAGGCTGCATAAGGATGATTGTATGGAAGTGTATGATAAGGAATGTGACGGAAGAAACAGAAGATATTATAAAATCACTCCAAAAGGTCTTGGACAGCTTGTGATGTACGAAAGTGAATGGAAAAAGTATTCCGAGAAGATAAACGGAATACTGGAGGGAGGTATGAAACATGAATAAAGAGCAATATATGAAAGAGTTAGATTTACTTCTTCGTAATATTCCCGAGAGTGAGAGAAAGGAAGCACTCAGTTATTATGAGGAATATTTCGATGATGCAGGTGTAGAAAATGAGCAGCAGGTTATCGAGGAATTAGGTCAGCCTTCTAAGGTGGCGGCAAACATTAAAGAGGGACTTCGCGGAAGTATCGGGTATCAGAATATGGGAACCAATTATCAAAATAGTGGATTCCAGCATATTGAGACTCAGAATGTATATACGGGGATTCCTGAACAGAAATCCGAGGAATTACCTACTTGGGCAATTGTACTGATTATTATCGGCTGCGTTATTTTATCCCCTGTGATTCTTGGGGCTGCAGGCACTGTCATCGGAGCAGTTTTTAGTGTGATTACAGGAATTATCGGATTGATTATCGGACTTGGCGCGGCAGGAATTGCACTGGTTGTTGCAGCAGTTGCACTGGTTGCACTGGGAATTTCATTGATTATGACAAGTGGTTTCGCAAGTGTATTTCTAATTGGTATAGGTTTGATTCTGGCTGCAGTTGGCTTACTGTTTATTCTGGCTACTGTGTGGCTGTGCGGATGGGCCCTTCCTACATTTATCAAATGGATAATTAAACTTTGTAAGATGCCCTTTGAAAAAAAGCAAAATGATGTAGTTGTACAGTAAGAGGAGGCGAGAGAATGAAAAAATTTGCAAAAATAATGTCCATTACTGCACTTGTTCTTGCAGTATTAGGTCTTGTACTTACAATAATCGGTGCATTGGGAGGCGGAACCAAGTTGGTAAAAACCTTGGCACGGGATGGTGGCCTCCATATCGGACCGGAAGATTTTGAATGGCTGGGCGAAATTAGTATTTCAGTAGATGAAGACAGTGTAGTTGTTTTTAATGATAAGTATGAAATTCTTACCACAGAAAACCATAAGTTTTCTGCTACGGAAGATGAAGTGGATAGCTTTGTGTTTGAACTTGTCGTCGGCGATGTGGATATCAAACAGGGACATGGCGAAAACTGGGAGGTTTGGATAGAAGGAATTGGTAGATTCCAGACGTATGTAGATAACGGAACCCTTTATGTAGTTGGAGGGAAAGGTGGGGTTATTTCAGACTTTGGAAATGTGACCATTATGATACCCCAGACGGAACAGCTTGAAAAGGCGGAAATCAGCCTTGATGCAGGAGATATGGATATTTTCTCTATTGTCAGCCGGGAAATGGAAATATCAGCAGGAGCAGGTGATATAAAAATAGAATCTGCCTGTGCACAAAATTTAAAAGTATCAGTGGGAGCCGGTCAGGTAGAGATTGAAAGCGGAGCGATAGGCGATTTGGAGGTTTCCGTAGGAATGGGAGCTGCTTATATCACCGGAGATATTACCGGAAATGTGGATGGCGATGTAGCCATGGGAGAACTTGTAGTAGAAGTGCTGGATTCTGAGGAAAGCGATCATAATTACAATGTATCCTGTGCAGCCGGAGAGGTTCAGGTCGGTGGAAGAACCTACGCAGGCGTAGGCAATTCCGTGGAACTTGATAACGACGCTGATACTACATATAACTTAGATTGTTCTATGGGAAGAATCGAAGTTTCCTTCTATTAAAGATTATTTGTTAATTAATAAAGACAAACAATTTTCGAACAGTACACCGTCCTTTTCAGGGACACTTAACTTTTCGGAATATGCAACGCAGGCGCCTACAAAGGCGCTTGCTTTTTTTACGGACTCTGTAAGGGAAACTCCCTTTACCGTATCAGCGGAAATGACTGCAGCGAATAAATCACCGGTCCCGTGGTAAGGTTGTCCTTCAATAGGGGTAGACAGCAGGGAGAAACTTTGTCCATTGTTTTCGGATATGAAGTTTACGTAGCAATCATCTTCACGGATTCCGGTTATGACAATTTGTTTCGCTCCCAGTGCGTGAAGCTTGTTTGCCAGTCCCCACAGTTCGCTTTCGGTCCATTTTCCGTCGTGATATTCCATGCCGGTTAAAAGGCAGGCTTCCGTCAGATTAGGAGTGAGGATGTGGGAGTAGGGAATCAATTCTCTGATACCGTTACAGTGTTCCTGAGTTAAAGAGGAATACATTCTTCCGTGGTCACCCATGGCGGGATCTAAAATAATTTTGGCCTGAGGCTGACTTTTGAAAAAGTTTTTTGCTGTTTCCATTTGTTCTTTGCTTCCCACAAAACCGTAGTAAATACCATCGAAGGAAATGTTTAAATCGGAAAAACCTTTCAAATATCCCGGCATTTCTCCGGTCAAATCTTTGTGGAACCAGGTAGGAAATGCCAAATGGTTGGAATAAAGGGAGGTGGGAACCGGGCAGGCCTGTACCCCCATAACACTGACAACAGGAATAGCCACTGCTAAAGAGCAGCGGCCATATCCGGTGAGATTACTTATCATAGCAAGTTTCGGTGGAATATAATTCATGGAAAACTCCTTTTACTTTTCGATGGTTTTGTCCGGTGTTACTGCTACCAGTAAGCCGGATTTTTTCAGTGCCGGACGGAGCGTCACGTAAAAGACGCTTGCAAAAATAACTGCAACAACTGCGTTGACGGAAGTGGTAACTGCCGCCATTTTTGCCAATGCGGAAGAAATATCCTGAGGGACGCCAAGCAGGTAGGTTTTGTAGAAATATCCTACAAGAGGGTCTGCAATAATATTGAAAATCATTCCGCAGGAGCAAGCCAGGACAGTGACGCCCAAAACATATTTTGGAGTATGGGATTTGTTAAGTTTGAAAATAGTATGAGCAACAAAACCTACAATCAGACCGATGCAAAGCTTCAACAAAAAAGTCTTTGGCGCGCTGGTGACATATGAGGAGGTCAAATCCGCCAAGGTCATGCCTACGGCTCCCGCAAGTCCGCCCCAGTAGCCCCCAAGAAGCAGGGCGGCCAGTACACAGAACACATTTCCTAAGTGAAATGCGGTTTTTTCCGGGCCTACCGGAATATCAAATTTAAAGAAAGTGAAGCCGATATAGCAAAGTGCTGCCAAGAGACCCGCCTGTGCCAGACGCTGTAATTTGTCTTTGGCAGGCAGGGCGAGGGTACCCCGGATGGCATTGTAAATACCTTTTGCCATAAGTAAAATACTGAAAAACACTAAGGTAAGACTATAGGCATAAGGCTTTTGCAGGGATAATTTCTCGGCTTTGTCCGTAATATTTAAAGACAGTATGTATGTATTGTGATACTGAAAAAGGCTTAAAACAATACCTGCAATCAGTAAAACGGAACTGATAATGATTAATGAATAACTTTTCTTTCTTTCCATAATAATTCTCCTCAAAGCATGCAACAGAAAATTTTGCATCGATGCTACTATCACATTATACACAATAGTGGCACTGTTGAAAGTACCAAAACACATTTTTTTAACCGTGCCAGTTTAAAAACATTGACAAAAAGTCGATATAAAGATATTATATTAATTGTTAACTAGTTAACTTTTAACTAGTTAATTTACATAACAAAGGAACAAGTTCTATTTTTGAGGGATTAGTAACGGGGTAGAGACTATGCAGGAACAAATCATACAAACTGCAACATTACAAAGACTCATTGACAGGCAATTTCGGAGAAATGTGGAGCACAAGGTTATGGATACCGGTGTATACAGAAGCCAGCATCAGATGCTTATGACGCTGGGTGTCAATTCAGGTTGCTCACAAACTTTCTTGGCAGAAAAAATGCACATTTCTACGGCGGCAGTGACCACCACTTTAAAGAAATTGGAGAAGGGCGGTTACATTGTCCGTGAAATGAAAAGTGAGGATAACCGAACAAACCAGATACAGATTACGGAAAAGGGAAGAAAAGTAATTGAGCAGAGCAGGCAGCTTTTTTATGACCTTGATTGTGAGATGTATGCCGGTTTTTCACAAAATGAGTTGGAACAACTAAACAAGTACTATGAGAGAATCTTAGAAAATCTCAAACAACAGAATGAAAAGGAGGCTTAAAAATGAAGAGATATTTTAAGTATATTAAGCCCTATCTTCCGTATTTCATCCTTGGACCGATTATGATGGTTATGGAGATTGCAGGCGAAGTAATGATGCCCTATCTGATGGCGCAGATTATTAATAACGGCGTCGCACAGAGAAACATTCCTTACATTATAGCCATGGGTGGTGTCATGATAGCAGTGGCACTCTTTATGTTGCTCGGCGGAGTGGGCGGTGCTTATTTTGCAGCAAAAGCATCTGTGAATTTTGCAACCGATCTTAGAAGTGATGTGTTTGCAAAGGTACAGAAATTTTCTTTTGCAAATATTGACGGATTCAGTACGGGTTCTTTGGTAACCAGACTGACAAATGATATTACCCAGATGCAGAACATGGTGAATATGTGCCTGCGCATGATGCTGCGTGCACCGGGTATGATGATTGGTGCCATTATTATGGCTTTTATGATGAACGCCAAATTGGCTGTGATTATTTTGATTGTGATGCCCCTTTTGCTGATTGCCATTTTGCTGGTTATCAGGATGGCATTTCCCAAGTTTGAAGTGTTACAAAAGAAGTTGGACAGATTAAATTCTACCATTCAGGAAGCCCTTACGAATGTTCGTGTAATCAAGTCCTTTGTGCGGGGCGATCATGAGGAAGCCCGTTTTGCAGAGGCAAATGCAGACCTGAAGGAGAACAGTATTGGTGCCTTCAAAATAGTAATCGCCACAATGCCGATTATGTCTCTTGCCATGAATATCACAACCCTGGCAGTAGTGTGGTTCGGTGGTCAGCAGATTATTGCGGGTACCATGCCTGTTGGTGATTTGACATCCTTTATATCTTATATTGTGCAGGTTCTTATGTCCTTGATGTTCCTGGCCATGATCTTTTTGCAGAGCTCCCGTGCAATGGCATCTTCCAAACGTATTATGGAAGTAATGGATACGGTGGTGGATTTGACCGATGAAACCGCTTCTGAAACAGAGAAGAAAGTGGAGCAGGGCAGAGTGGAATTTCGTGGTGTAGGCTTCCGCTATTACAAGGACAGTCAGGAGAAGGTGCTTGACGATGTAAACTTCACGATTGAGCCGGGACAGACAGTTGGAATTATCGGTTCTACAGGTTGTGGAAAAACCACTTTGGTCCAGATGATTCCCAGACTATATGACGTGGACGAAGGTCAGGTGTTTGTGGACGGGACAGATGTGAAAGAGTATTCCCTGAAAAATCTGCGTGAAGGCGTTGGTATGGTGCTTCAGAAAAATGTTCTTTTCTCAGGTACCATTATGGAGAACCTTCAGTGGGGTGACGAAGATGCCACTATGGAGGAAATCCGTGCGGCAGCAGAATATGCCCAGGCAGATCCTTTTGTTATATCTTTCCCGGAGGGCTATGATACAGAACTGGGACAGGGTGGTGTCAATGTGTCCGGTGGTCAGAAACAGCGACTTTGTATTGCCAGGGCGTTGCTGAAAAAGCCCAAGATTTTGATCTTGGACGATTCCACCAGTGCGGTTGATACAGCTACGGAGGCGAAAATCAGAGAGGCGTTTGCTACGACTTTAAAAGATACAACAAAGATTGTGATTGCCCAGAGAATTACTTCTGTTATGGAAGCAGATAAAATACTGGTTATGGATGAAGGCAAGATAGTAGGTCAGGGCAATCATGATACATTGCTTGCGGAGTGTCAGACCTATCAGGAGATTTATGCCTCCCAGATGGAGAGTAAAAAGGAGGTGGGTGCGTAATGGATCAGAAAAGAATAGAAAGATTACAGAAAAAGTATGCACCCAAACAGGGACCGGCGATGTTTGGCCGCCCGATGGGTCCCGGGGCGGGACCCGGTAGGAAGAAAGGTCCGGGAGGTCCCGGTGGCCCCGGCGGTCCGGGTATGCCGGGCGGAAAGCCGAAGAACATAAAGAAAACCGTGGGCAGATTATTCGGATATATCAGTAATGATATTCCCAAATTGGTTGTGGTATTTTTCTGTGTGATAGCAAATACCATAGCCTCGCTGGCAGGTACATATATACTCCGTCCGATTATTAATAACATTACGGAAGGTGCGGGCGTAGCGGCATTGGCAAAGGGGCTGCTTGTGATGGCTTGCATTTATCTGATTGCGGTGGCATGTCAGTATGCACAGCAGCGTATTATGGTGAGTGTGTCCCAGAGAGCCCTTCAGAAACTTCGTAATGATTTATTCGAGAAGGTACAAAAACTTCCGGTACGTTTTTATGATACCCATAATCATGGCGACATCATGAGCCGTTTCACAAATGACGTAGACGTTGTGGGTGAAATGCTGAACAACACTGTGGTGCAGCTGATATCCGGTTCCATTAGCCTTGTGGGTACATTGGTTCTGATGATTTATACAAATATTTGGCTTACGATTGTCACGGTTGTTGTGGTGCCCCTTATGCTTCAGGCAGGAAAATGGGTAACAGGACATAGCCGTAAGTATTATAAGGACCAGCAGGCGGCAATCGGTGCACTCAATGGCTTTGTGGAAGAGACCGTGACCGGTCAAAAGGTTGTAAAGGTGTTCTGCCACGAGGATGTTGCCACAGAGGAATTTGAATTTTTAAATCATGATCTTAGAGATAAGCAGATAAAGGCACAGTTTTACGGTGGAATTATGGGACCTGTTATGGGTAACTTAGGTCAGGTGGGCTATGCTTTGACTGCCTGTGTGGGTGCACTTTTGTGTGTACTGCGCGGCTTTGATATCGGTGGTCTGACTATTTTTGTGGGCTACTCCAGACAGTTTTCCAGACCGATTAACGAGCTTTCCATGCAGGTGAACACTATCTTTTCAGCCATGGCCGGTGCAGAGCGTGTTTTTGATGTGATGGACAGCGAGCCGGAGGCGGAAGATAAAAGTGATGCATGGCAAATCCGTGAGGTGGATGGCCAATCCGTATATGTGCGTAAGAATCAGGATATCGCACAGTTGTCTGAGGCGGAAAAGGCAGCACTTGTGCCGGTGAAGGGTGCGATTACCTTGGAAGATGTATCCTTTGGCTATGTACCCGAAAAACAGGTTTTGAAAGGGATTTCCCTTTATGCGAAGCCGGGACAGAAAATTGCCTTTGTGGGTTCTACCGGTGCGGGTAAGACAACGATTACAAACCTGATTAACCGATTCTACGATATCGATGCAGGAAACATCTTTATAGATGGTATCAATATTCTGGATATTGAAAGAGACAGTCTCAGAAGAAATATTGCAATGGTACTGCAGGATACCCATCTGTTTACCGGAACGGTAAGGGAAAATATCCGTTACGGCAGACTGGATGCTACGGATGAAGAAGTGGAGCAGGCAGCGAGAGTAGCCAGTGCCCATTCCTTTATCATGCGTCTGGAAAACGGTTACGATACCATGATTGAAGGGGACGGTGCGAATTTAAGCCAAGGCCAGAGACAGCTTTTAAATATTGCGAGAGCGGCAATTTCTAAAGCTCCCGTGCTTATTTTGGACGAAGCTACCAGCTCGGTAGATACCAGAACAGAGAAACATATAGAGCACGGTATGGACCGTATTATGGCGGAAAGAACCACTCTGGTTATCGCGCACAGACTTTCTACTGTCCGTAATGCAAATGCTATTATGGTGCTGGAAAACGGCGTGATTGTGGAACGTGGTGACCATGATGATTTGCTTGCCCAGAAGGGTAGATATTATGACCTTTATACAGGTCTTACGGAATTGGATTAAGCAGAAAAGTGCAGTTGACATATGCCCCGTTCCAAAGTATACTTTTTAGTGTGACAAAGTGATTTCTTTGCACGAAAAAGATAGCATACATACACTAGGAGGAACAAATTAATGGAAAAAGGAAATTACGGAATTAAACTTGCATTTTATGGTGTTGCAGCGTTTGTTTTGGCATTCATGGGCTGGACAACAGGTCTGTTTTTGCTGTTAGGCGTTGCAGTTTTGGCTGAGAAGAGTGAATGGGCATCCCGTCAGGTGCTTCAGGCAACTATCCTGTGCGTTCTTTCCAGCTTTATCTCAAGCGCACTTTCTTTACTGGATATCGTTACATACATTCCTTTCGTAAGCAGCGTTTGGTATACACTTAAAAATATCGTTAATGATCTTGTTGATATTGCAGTATTTGTATTTATTATCCTTGGTATTGTTAAGAACCTTAAGGGTGAAGATGCAAAACTTCCTCTTATCAGCAATATTGCAGACTGGGCATACGGCATTGTTAGACCTAAGGCAGTAAAAGCTCAGGCTAATGTACCTGCATACTGCACAGGTTGTGGTGTTCCTTTGACAGGCGGTGCATTCTGTACTACATGCGGTAAACCCGTAGGACAGCCCGCAGCACCTGCACAGACTCCCGAGCAGCCTCAGCAGTAATAGTTGGGATAAAAGAAGAATACGCTTGACAAACGTAAGTGAGTCGGCTATAGTAGTTAAAAATTACATTTAACCTAAAGGTAATGACAAAGAGGAGTATGTATTACCCGGCACCAGAGAGAATGTCCCGCAAAGGCGGCTGAAAGGACATTTAGCTGAAAGGATACAGAAGGTAGCTTTGGAACCGGATGGCTGAAAACAGATAGACTGAAAAGTAAGCTTTCCCGAGTTATCCCCGTTAGCGGATAAGGCTTTGGCACCCCCATTTGCAAATGCGATGAGAGGGTAAGAAGCTGGTAAGGCAGTTTTTCCGTTGCCAAGCGGGAAACTGTAAACAAAGGTGGTAACGCGTATTTGACGCCCTTTGCTGTGTGAACAGCAAAGGGCGTTTGTGTATTTAAAAGAAAGGAAGATGACTATGAGCAAAGAATTGGCAAAGACCTATGACCCCAGCGGCATAGAAGACAGACTTTATCAGAAATGGTTAGAAAAGAAATATTTCCATGCAGAGGTAGATCACAGTAAGAAACCCTTTACTATTGTGATTCCCCCTCCAAATATTACAGGACAGCTCCACATGGGACATGCGCTGGACAACACCATGCAGGATATTCTCATCCGTTTTAAGAGAATGCAGGGCTATAATGCACTTTGGCAGCCCGGCACAGACCATGCAAGTATTGCAACAGAGGTTAAGATTATCGAGAAACTTCGTGAAGAAGGCGTTGATAAATGGGACCTTGGAAGAGAGAAATTCTTAGAGAGAGCATGGGAGTGGAAAAAGGAATACGGCGGAAGAATTATCTCCCAGCTGAAAAAACTGGGTTCCTCCTGTGACTGGGACAGAGAACGTTTTACCATGGATGAGGGATGTAACAAAGCCGTTACCGAAGTATTCTGCAAGATGCATGAAAAAGGATGGATTTACAAAGGAAGCCGTATCATCAACTGGTGTCCTGTTTGTAACACTTCCATCTCTGATGCCGAAGTAGAATATCAGGAGCAGGCAGGTCATTTCTGGCACATCAAGTATCCTTTGATGGACGAAAACGGACAGCCCAGCACAACTGAATTTTTGACCTTTGCAACTACAAGACCTGAGACCATGCTTGGTGATACTGCTGTTGCAATCAATCCCGAGGATGACAGATATAAACACTTGATTGGCAGAAAGGTTATGCTGCCTTTAATGAACCGTGAGATTCCTATCGTAACAGACAGTTATGTAGATATGGAATTTGGTACCGGTGTTGTTAAGATTACACCTGCCCATGACCCTAATGACTTTGAAGTTGGAAAACGTCATGAACTTCCGATTATCAACGTAATGAATGATGATGCTACCATCAATGCAAAAGGTGGAAAATTTGCAGGTATGGACCGCTACGAAGCGAGAGCAGCTATCGTAAAAGAATTGGACGAAATGGGCCTTCTTGTTAAGATTGAAGACCATTCCCATAACGTAGGTACTCACGACAGATGTAAGACCACCATTGAACCCCTTGTAAAAGAGCAGTGGTTCGTAAAAATGGATGAGTTGATTAAACCTGCGGTAGAAGCAGTTAAGAGCGGTGAAATCCAGCTGATTCCCGAAAGAATGGAAAAGACATACTACAACTGGACAGACAATATCCGTGACTGGTGTATCAGCCGTCAGCTCTGGTGGGGACACAGAATTCCCGCATACTACTGTGATGAATGTGGTGAAGTTGTTGTTGCAAGGACCACGCCGGAAAAATGTCCCAAATGCGGTTGCACACATATGACACAGGACCCGGATACGCTAGATACATGGTTCTCATCTGCTCTTTGGCCGTTCTCTACACTGGGCTGGCCTGAGATGACAGAGGATTTGAAATACTTCTATCCTACAGATGTACTGGTAACCGGTTATGATATTATTTTCTTCTGGGTTATCCGTATGATTTTCTCCGGCTTCGAGCAGATGCAGGAGAAACCCTTCAAGACAGTACTCTTCCATGGTCTGGTAAGAGACAGTCAGGGAAGCAAGATGTCCAAATCCTTGGGCAACGGTATTGACCCTCTGGAGATTATCGACCAGTATGGTGCGGGTGCCCTGAGACTGACACTGATTACCGGTAATGCACCGGGTAACGATATGCGTTTCTACTTTGAGAGAGTAGAGGCAAGCAGAAACTTTGCAAACAAAGTATGGAATGCTTCCCGTTTCATTATGATGAACATGGAACAGGCACTGGAAAAAACAGGAAAAGCGGTTTATACACCTTCTGAGAATGAACTGGAGCCTGTTGACAAGTGGATTCTTTCCAAACTTAATACTTTAGTAAAAGACGCTACCGAAAATATGGAGCACTTTGAACTTGGTATTGCGGTTCAGAAGGTTTATGACTTTATCTGGGATGAGTTCTGTGACTGGTATATTGAGATGGTTAAACCCCGTCTTTATAATTCCGATAACGCAGCAAGCCAGAATGCAGCACTTTGGACGCTGAAGAATGTTCTTATCGATGCCCTGAAACTTCTTCATCCTTATATGCCTTTCATTACAGAAGAAATCTTCTGTACTCTGCAGAGCGAAGAGGAATCTATTATGATTTCCAACTGGCCTGTATTTGAGGAAAGCAAAGTATATGCAAAAGAGGAAAAGGCAATTGAAATCATTAAAGAAGCGGTTCGCGGTATCCGAAACGTTCGCACAGAGATGAACGTTCCCCCCAGCAAAAAGGCTTCCGTATATGTAGTAAGTGAGAATCAGGACATTCTGGATGTATTTACGGAAGGAAAACTGTTCTTTGAATCTTTGGCTTACGCTTCCGAAAGTTTTATGCAGAAGGATAAGACCGGTATTGCCCAGGATGCAGTTTCCGTAGTGATTGCAGATGCAACCCTTTACATTCCGTTTGCAGAACTGGTTGACATTGCCCAGGAAATCGAAAGACTCCAGAAGGAAGAAAAGAGACTGATGGGTGAACTTGCCCGTGTAAACGGTATGCTTTCCAATGAGAAATTCATTTCCAAGGCTCCCGAGGCTAAGATTGCGGAAGAGAAGGAAAAACTGGAAAAATACACCCAGATGATGGAGCAGGTAAAGGCACGTCTTGAGCAGTTACAGGCATAGTGATTTATGAAAGCAGGTGTCTAATTTGAAAAAACAGACAATTGCATGTTATGAACAGGCGGTACAATATTTGTACGATGTTCCAAGATTTACAAAAAAGAGTACCATGGAGGACACCCGGCGTCATTTAAAGGCGCTGGGAAGTCCTGACAAGGGAATGAAAATTATTCATATTGCAGGCACAAACGGGAAAGGTTCTGTTTGTGCTTATTTGCGTAGTATCTTAAATGAAGCGGGCTTTACCTGTGGCGTTTTTACATCCCCTCATCTGGTGGACTGCAGGGAGCGTTTTGCCATTGACGGACAGATGGTTTCCGAAGAGATTTTCTATGATGCATTTATGAAAGTCTATGAGAGTCTGGATTGGGAAGCCCTGGAAAAGGAAGAAGGGTATCACCCTACTTTCTTTGAATACCTGTTTTTTATGGGAATGCTGATCTTTAAGGATGCAAAACCGGATTTTTGTTTATTGGAGACCGGACTTGGCGGCAGATTGGATGCCACCAATGCGGTGGAGAATAAGGAACTTGCCATTATCACCCGTATCGGCATGGACCATATGGAATATTTAGGGAACACCGTGGCAGAGATAGCAGGGGAGAAAGCAGGCATTATTGCAGAGGGAATACCGGTAATTTTTTTGGATGAAGTGAAGGAAGCCTCTGACGTAATTCGGAGCATTGCCACGAAAAAGGAAGCACCCTGGGAAACGGTGTCGAAGAGTGACTACAGTTACTTAAATTTTAACAATAAAAGCATTGATTTTTCCTATTATTCTCGGTATTATGAATGTATTAGAGTGTGTTTGCATACCATCGCAAGATATCAGATGGAAAACGCCTCTCTGGCTATCCGGGCAGCAGAAGTTTTGGATAGGGGAGAACATATAAGGGCGGAGCATATTGTAAATGGTATCGGTAAGGCCTTTTGGGCAGGAAGAATGGAAGAAGTACGCAGGGAGTTTTATGTGGACGGTGCCCATAATGAGGACGGAATCAGAGCTTTCCTGCAGACTGTTTCGGAGGATGGATTTACAGGTTGCAGACATCTTTTTTGCAGCGTGGTAAAGGATAAAGAGTATTTATCCATGATAAAAGCGCTGGCGGAAAGCGGATTGTTCCACAAAGTCACAGTGGCACAATTGGAAAGCGGAAGGGCAACTCCGGTGGCAGAACTGGAGGAGGTTTGGAAGCAGTTTACAGAGATGGAAATACAGGTCTTCTCCTCGGTGGAGGAGGCGGTAAAAAGGGTACTGGAGGAGCAGGGCGAAAAGGAACGCATTTATGCTGCAGGTTCCCTGTATCTGGTTGGCGAGATAAAAGGTGTATTGAAGAGGTGCTGAAATGATTAACTTTGAAGAAGAACTGAAAAAGTTTCATCCCAGTTTGGAAGTAGAAGATGCGGAAGATGCGATTTATAATCAGGATCTTACGGATATGGCGGATATATTAGTTAAGATGCTCAAAGAGACACAGGCAGAGGAAGCATAGGAAGGACGTTTACATGAAGTGTTATCAGTGTGGATGCCATCTGTCGGAACATGATTTCTGTACAGCCTGTGGAGCAGATGTAGGTTTGTATAAGAGGATCATGAAGATTTCCAACATGTATTACAATGAAGGGTTGGAAAAGGCAGGAGTAAGGGATTTAACAGGTGCCGTAACAAGCTTGCGGCAAAGTTTAAAATTTAATAAAAACAATGTGGAAGCCAGAAATCTTTTAGGCCTTGTTTATTTCGAAATGGGTGAGGTTGTGGCAGCACTCAGCGAATGGGTTATCAGTAAAAATTTGCGTCCCCAAAAGAATGTGGCGGATATTTACATTGATATGATTCAGAGTAATGCAACCCGTCTTGACACCATTAACCAGACCATTAAAAAATACAATCAGGCATTGGTTTACTGCATGAATGACAGCAAGGATTTGGCGGTTATACAGTTAAAGAAAGTTCTTTCCCTGAATCCCAAGTTTGTCAGGGCACACCAGCTTTTGGCTCTTCTCTACATTGACAGTGAGCAGTGGGAGAAGGCAAAAAGGGAGTTGGTAAAGTGCTGTAATATTGATGCCAACAACACACTTACCAGAAGATATCTGAAGGAAGTGGATAAAATCCTGGAACCGGATGAGACGGTGAAGGGGGATATTAAGCGTAAGAGCGATGAGGCAATCCGGTATCAGAGCGATAACGAGATTATCATACAGCCCCTGAATGTGAAGGAGCCTAAGCGCAGCGGTTTGGGTACTTTATTCAATGTGGTAATCGGTCTGGTAATCGGTATGGCGGCTATGTATTTTCTGGTGTTGCCCGCTGCGGTTGCAGATGAAAAAGCCAAAGCAAATGAGCAGGTTACCGAAATTACCGCTGTTTTGGATACAAAGACATCTACCATAGCGGAAATGGAACAGAAAATCAAGGATTTGGAGAACAAGATTGTCCAGTTGAACAATCAGATCGACGGATATATCGGTGAAGATGGTGCACTTCATACCTTTGATGGATTAATGGATGTGGCCAAGGAGTATCTGTATAATCAGGATGCCATGGCAACTGCAGAATATCTGGAGGAGGTAAAGGCTGCGGTGGCGCTGGAGGATACTTCAGAGGCGTTCCGTGAGTTGTATCAGGCATTGTATGACACCATTGGTCCGGAGGTTTCCGCGGCATATTATGCTACCGGCTATGAAGCTTATAAGAGCGAGTTGTATGACCGTGCCATTGATGATTTGGAAAAAGCGGTTGAGTACGATGCAACAAACCGGGATGCACTTTTTAATTTGGCAAATGCCTATAATAAGAGTGAAGACAGAACCAGTGCCATTGAGACATATAAAAAAGTCATTGAATTGTTTGATGGTACCCAGAGCGCCACAAGAGCAAGGAGATATCTGAAAGAACTTGGTGTCACAGATATGGAATAATACAAAAGAATATAAATTTACGAAAGAGAACTTATGAAAATAAGTTCTCTTTTTTTGCGCTAGCGTCGAGAGTGCGGGATGTGCAGAACGTATCCCGCCACTAAGGAAAGGAGAGGGAAATGGAAGAATTTAAGATGGTTGACAATTATCTTATGGTCAAAATGCCGGAGGAAATTGATCATTACAAAGCAACGTACATAAGCGAAAGAGCAGATAATTACATTTTGGAAAATGAGGTGGACAATATCGTGTTTGATTTTGAGGATACCAGATTTATGGATTCTTCAGGAATTGGAATTATAGTGGGGCGATATCGGAAAATATCCTGCTTTGGAGGAAAGGTTTTTGCTATTCATGCTGACAGGCAGATAAAACGGATTCTTCATATATCAGGTTTGCATAAGATTGTTGAGATTATGGAATAGGGGGAAGGCGCGAACATGATAGAAGTAAAGATGCAGATGCCCTATGTGTTACAGGGAGGAATAAAAATGAACAATGAAATGTGTATGGAATTTGACGCCGTGTCGGTGAATGAAAGTTTGGCGAGGATGGCAGTGGCAGCCTTTATTGCGCCTCTTAATCCCACCCTGGAAGAAATATCGGATGTAAAGACAGCGGTGTCGGAGGCGGTTACCAATGCAATCATTCACGGATACGGAAATACATATGGATATGGGAAGCATGGTATATCAAAGCCGCTTTGTCAACCGGTTTATGAGGGGAAGGTGACACTGCGTTGTAAAATTGAAAAAGGCAATTTGTATGTGGAGGTAGAGGACAAGGGGGCCGGTATCGACAATTTGAACCAGGCAATGGAGCCACTTTTTACAACAAAACCCGAATTGGAACGTTCCGGAATGGGATTTGCTTTTATGGAGGCATTCATGGATGAACTTGATGTGGAAACGGAAGTCGGAGTGGGTACAAAGGTTTCCATGAAAAAGAAGCTGCAATGTGGTATGTGGATGGAACATGAAGGCGGGGAATAGAAATGGAAGAAGTATCAGTACTGATTGCAAAGGCACAGGCAGGAGACAGAGAGGCTCGCAGAGTACTGGTAGAAAAAAATCTGGGGTTGATCCATCACATCGTAAAACGTTATGTGGGGCGTGGGTGTGATGCAGAGGATTTGTTTCAGATTGGAAGTATCGGATTGATAAAGGCCATCGACAAGTTTGACTTGCAGTATGACGTAAAGTTTTCTACTTATGCAGTCCCTATGATTGCAGGTGAAATCAAGCGTTTCTTACGGGATGACGGGATGGTCAAGGTGGGTAGGACATTAAAAGAAAATGGATTTAAGGTAAAAATGATAAGGGAACAACTGTTACAACAGCTTGGGCGGGAACCGTCTTTGAAGGAGGTTTCAGAAAAAACAGGCCTGTCTTCGGAAGAAGTGGTAATGGCCATGGAGGCATCTGCTGAAGTGGAGTCGATTTACAAACCGGTATGCCAGGCGGATGGAAGTGAAGTGTATCTGGCGGACCGGTTGACCTTGGGAGAAGCCGGGGAGACTGTGTCTGCCGATGGAATGATCTGTGGTGACAGTGAAAAGGAGAAGTTGCTCAATCACATGCTTTTGGAGCAACTTTTAGGGGAACTTGATGATAAAGAACTTTTTCTCATCCGAATGCGTTATTTTCAAGACAAAACCCAGATGGAAGTGGCAAGGCAGATGGGGATCAGTCAGGTGCAGGTAAGCCGGTTGGAAAAGAAAATTTTAGTGCGTATGCGGGAAAAGGCGATTTAAAAGGGAAGCCTTACCGAAATTTTTAAGATTTATTAAATATTTCCTAATTCCATCACTTTCCACTTTAAAGTGACAAAAAAATCAAGTATAGTAGTAGATAGAAACTAATGACAATTTTTAATCTTAGGGTGAAGGAATGGGACGCAGAAGAAAAGAAACGGCATTTTATGCAGTGATGATTACAGGTAGCCTGATAGCCATGATTGTGGTGGTGGTTGCGGCATTGCTTATATACGATAATCTGAGGGGGAAATCAGAGGGGGAAAATAGAGAAGATACGGAAGTTATGGCAGAGGAACCGTTGCGATATACCGAGGCGGAAATGAATGGACTGGTGTCAGATGCGGTATCCAAGGCGGTTATGGAAACGGAAAACAGAGTAAAGGTACAGACGGAGGAAGAATTGCTGGCTCTTATTTCAGATTGTCTCAGCACCGGCCAGACTATTCTTGGAACTTTGCGTCCGTTATATCCGGACAAGCTGGTGGTGGCCAGCGGCGGCCGGTATCATTTTGTGCCGATCAACCGGAATCTGTTGATGCATGAACGCTTGCAGGAAAATTTACAGATATTGGAAACCGGTGAATTCCAATATGTGGAAGACGGACAGGTGATATCAAATAAAGGTATTGATGTGTCCCTCTATCAGGGAAATATTGACTGGAGCAAGGTCGCTCAGGATGGAGTAGAGTACGTATTTGTCCGCGTGGGCTACCGTGGTTACGGAAAAGAAGGCAGACTGGTGCTTGATGAGAAGTTTGTCAAGAATATTGAAGGCGCAAAAGCAGTAGGTTTAAAGGTAGGTGTCTATTTCTTTGGACAGGCGATTACAGTGGAAGAAGCCAGAGAAGAGGCGAATCTGGTATTGCAACAGATTGCACCTTATAAAATAGACTACCCTGTAGTGTACGACGTGGAAAAGGTAAGTGCAGAGGGAGGACGTGCAAACGCCCTGGATGCCACTACCCGTACAGATATTGTTATCGCATTTTTGGAGACGATAAGGGCAGCAGGGTATACTCCCATGGTATATGCCAACACGGAGATGTATTCGGTACTGCTGGAATTTGAACGTCTGGAGCAATATGAAAAATGGTTTGCGTACTATGGCGAGGAGATGTATTTCCCCTACAATTATGCAATTTGGCAGTACACGGAAAAGGGAACTGTAAATGGCATAAGCGGTGCTGTGGATATGAATATCAGTTTTAAAGAATGGTAAAAGTTAATGGTTTTTTCTCATTGAATGACAAATAATATGGCAGGAGCATTGTGATATAAATGGATATCACGGCTCCTGCCTTTTTAGTATCCTTCTTTTTGGCGCATTAAGCGCAGTTCTTTTCTTTTTATGGCGTTATCCCATTCCATTTGTTCTGACTCATTTTCCAAAATAAGTCCCGGTGCGGGAACGGGCTTTCCGTCCTTTCCTATGCCTACCATAACAAAGTAAGCCCGGTTTATAGGGTGACGGCTTCCGTCTGTTTCTTCCCGGTAGGTGTCTACCCGTACCTCCATGGAGGTGTTGCCCACATGAGTAATTTTTCCGATTAGGACGATAACCTCGTTTAAATATGCCCCGGCTTTGAAATTCATATTGTCGATGGCAACGGTGGTGGCGTCATATCCGCAGTGACGTCTTGCGGTGGCGGCTGCCACTTCGTCGATCCATTTTAACAGTTGTCCGCCGAAAAGCCGGTCGATGCCGTTTATATCAGGATACATGATGACATGAACCTGTTCTGTTGTGGAATCGGAAACTCTTTTGGCTTGCATTTTTTTGTGTGTATCCATTGTTTTCTCCCGTGGCGTTTTTTTTAAGTTTAGTATATTTCCAAATGGAAAGCAAGTTATGTGCTTGTGTATATTTTTCTTTTCTTTATCCAAAACTATGAGAGAAATAGTGGATGTGATAAGGAGAATTCATAATGACGGGAACCATAGTGTACATGAAATTGGAACGGAATATTGAAGTCCAGACTCCGCTGGTCCATCTTTCTGAAGTGGCGAACATAAGATGCAAAGATGCTCAAGTAGCAATCAGGATTAAGAATATTGAGATTCATAGATTTGAGGAAAATCAGCAGAAACGATGTGTAATCAGTGTGCTGAAGATGATTGAACTGATTGAAAGAGAGTGTCCCGGTGTAGTGGTGGAGAGTTTGGGAGAGACGGACGTTCTTTTGGAATGGATATCCGTTGACAAGCACAAAGGTTGGCAACAATGGACGAAAGCGGCGCTGGTAGCCTTGGTTAGTTTTTTTGGCACTGCATTTACGATTATGGCTTATCATAATGACATTCAGATTGGAAATGTGTTCCGACAGGTCCACCGTATTGTGCTTGGAGTAGAACAACAGGGAGTTTCTGTATTGGAGGTGTCATATTCCATTGGTCTTGGACTGGGGATTATCGTGTTTTTTAACCATGTAGGCGGACAAAAACTGACGAAGGATCCCACGCCCATAGAAGTTGCACTGCGTAAGTATGAGCAGGATGTGGACCAGACCATTATTGATACTGCAGACAGGGAGGGAAAGATAATTGATGTGGATTAAGCAGATTTTTCTCGCCTTTGTCAGCGGAAGTTTTGGTTTGTTGTCGGCAGCAGGAGTATTTACGGTCCTGGTAGCAGTAGGGCTGGTGCCCCGGTTTGCGGGAAAGACCCACACCGGCCGGAAGGTTATTTTATATGAAGAAATGGTTATTTTTGGCACGGCTCTCGGCTGCCTTGTCAGCGTGTTTGAGGAATACTGTCATGTGGGGGAAATGGCCTTGTCACAAGGCGTTCCCATAAGAGTTTGGCAAGGTGTGGGAAATGTAAGTTTGATTATGTATGGGATTTTTGCAGGAATGTTTGTGGGCTGCCTGGCACTTGCCATTGCGGAAATGCTGGACAGTATTCCTATTTTTTCCAGAAGAATCGGATTCCGTCATGGTATGAGCCTGGCTATCGGCGCAATGGCGGTGGGGAAAGTATGCGGTTCTTTATTTTATTTTTTTGAAGAAATTTATGCCGCGCAGTGATGTAGACCGGTGTAATGAGGTGGGTCGGCGCAGTGATGCAGGTCGGTGTAATGATGCAGGCCGGTGCGGTGATGCAAGTCGGTGCAGTGATGTGGACCGGTGAGGTGTGAATGTGGCGAAGTGAAAGGAAGTGTGTAAATGAATCAGGGTGAAAAGAAACAAATGCAGGCAAAGGAATATGAAAAATACGTAAAAGGCATGACTCCCACACATAATCTGTGGCTTCAGATGGCAAAGGCTTTTTTATTAGGGGGACTCATTTGTGTGCTGGGACAATTTATTGTGAATTATTGCATAAAGGAATTGGGACTGGATAAAGAGATTGCAGGAAGCTGGTGCTCGTTGATATTGGTTCTTTTAAGCGTGGTTTTGACAGGCTTTAATCTCTTTTCCAAATTGGCAAAATGGGGCGGTGCCGGTGCGCTGGTTCCCATTACAGGTTTTGCCAACAGCGTGGCGTCGCCGGCAATCGAGTATAAAAAAGAAGGTTGGGTTTTTGGTGTAGGCTGTAAGATTTTTACCATTGCCGGCCCGGTGATTTTATATGGGATATTTGCCAGCTGGGTGCTGGGGCTGGGATACTGGGTATTGAAGAATTGGTTTTGATGAGGACGGCAGCAGGATGCTACGAGGACGGCCGCAGATTTTGTGGCAGGCGTAGGCTGCCGGTAGTTTGGTGGCGGACGGCGAGAAGTCCGTTGGCTGCCTCGGGATTGCTGTGATTGGGGTATAAATTGTAAAAAAATTGGATTTGTACCCCAAAAATATTGGCGGGGATTTTGAGGATTGGGTATAGAGAGAAAGAAGGGAACTGTGATGCCCAAAAAGAGAAGGAATTATAAGGACTAAAAGGGAATTTGAGTCTGCAAATAACAAGTTTGGGCACAGAGAGGATAAGAATTTCTATATACCCAAATTTTAGAGAAAAAATGGGTATATACGGAAAGAGGGGCTCTATATACCCAAAATGACAAAAAATCCGGAAAAAGGGGGGGATAATGGCAAAAATAGAAGAAAAATTGGGCATGGGGAAAATATAGGTTGCTATATACCCAAAGTGCTATTTGAAAAAGTGTTCAATTTGAAATCTGACATATTCCGTATCTAAGGGTTGGTCTTTGCTTTCGAAAGTGGTAATTAGATGATGGGATGGAAGAATTTCGTGTGAAGAATAGAGTTGTATTTTGGAACAGGCATTTTGGCGGTAAGAAGGATTATCCATTAATCCAAAATGTTCCCAATAGTAAAGCTGTAATGTGCGAGGGTGGAGAATGGTGAAGTCCGGGTAAAGAACGGTTTCGCCCAGGTGGAGGGCACATTCGTAACGAAATGGTATTTTGTTAATGTATAAAAGAGTACCTATTAATGATTCTGATTTGGAACGTACATAAATTCCGGAACCGGTTTTATGAATCAATTGTTCCGGAAACAGCGAGTTTTTTTCGTAGGGAGAATTTATCCAATCGGAGATTTGGGTAGAAGTAGTTGAGAAAAATGGGGTTAACAGTTTACGGTGTTCCGGTGATTGGATTAGGAATTGCTCAGAAGTGTAAAGATTGGAAGAGTGATGTTTTAGATAGAAGTCGATGGCGTTCTTTTCGCAGGTCAAATCTTGGATAAGTAAAGTTAAATATTTTTTTTCTGCCAGAGCTTCTGCTAAAGCCAGATTGGATTTTGGGATGTATGTGTGAGCCTTTCCGTTGCTTTGATACCATTTTGTGTACTTTCCATTGTGTGCGCATAACAGTTTTCCCTCCGGCAGTCCGCTTAGCTTTAAGCGTAAAGAATTGATTTCGGCTTCGAGACGTTTGCTCTCAGCCAGCATTTGTTCGTAAATCGTAATGATTACCTCCTTTGAAATATATTTGCCGCATGTAGCGGAGTCTGTAATTTGATTTAATCACATCAGCCCTGAGACGTAAAGAGCGTATTAGGAAAATGAATGGATAGGAAAACAATATTTATAAACGAATGCTGATGGAGATTCGGGCGTAGAGAAAACTCTTTATAGAATATAAGCAGTTGAAAACTCCTGCAAATAAAGATAAAATATTTGTTGACCTTATAGTTAACTATAATGATACGGTGTCTGTGAAAGGAGAGAGAAAGATATGACAATCAAAGAATTTGCCGGGCTTTGCAACTGTAATCCGCAGACACTTAGATATTATGACAAAGAGGGATTGTTAAAGCCCGGTGAAGTGGATAACTGGACCGGCTATCGATATTATAATGAAGAACAGGCACTTGATTATGTAAAAATAAAGAATCTGCAGGAAGCAGATTTTAGTATCAGGGAAATTAAGGAACTGTTACAAAAAAGTGATGAGGATATTTATCAGGCTTTTGAAAAAAAGATCCGGGAACAGATTGAAAAACTGGAACGGATAAGAACAATACAAACTACATATCTTTCTGAAAGACAACATATGAAAGCAAGAATACGTGAAATCAAGGAAAAGGTATTGGCTTCTGCGAAGGCGTATAATCCCGAGGAGGAATTTGGTATTTCGACGGAGCGTTACAATAATTTGATAGGCAGGATCAGTGAGTTGTTTGAAAATTCCATAAGAACCATGGAAAATACGGACGTGGACTTTTCGGGATTGGAAAGTGGCGCGGCCGAAGACGTCCGGGAAGAACAGGAGTATTTAAATCCCCTGAATAATGAGAAGTATGTCACAGTATATGAGAAACATGGTTGGGAAAAGACAAGAGAAGTACTGGCAGATTTCCCGGAGTTGGAGGATGGGGAGTATCTGTTGCATTATGAAATCGAGAAATCCAAAACAGGAAATATGGTATTCTGCAATGTGAACCTGGGATATGTTTTGGAAGAAAATCAGGGAAAGATTTTGCAACTGGGGTGCAACGCTACAGAATCAAAAGATAACATGAATCACTTCTGGTTGTTAAAGGCCAAATAAATATTGGGAATGAGATAAAGTGGGCGTAGAGAATTTGATTTTCTCTGCGCCCGTTTTAGTGAAAAAAGGAAATGGGTCCAATTTTGTGCAAATAGGTTGATTAACAAAAAATAATACTAAAGACTCACAAAAAAAGTCAAAGAAAGCGCAAAAAATGGGTAAAATAGCAAAAAATGAGAAATGTAAGGCAAGTGTTAGTGAGAAAATAGAAAAGCGGTACGCTATACTATACTAGTATTATTTTATCATTCGGGGGTACGAAGATGAGAAAGAAAATTATGAAATGTTTTGCTCTTCTCTTATCGGCAGCTCTTGTACTGGGATCTATTAATTTGGGTTCTGCAGATGTACAAGCCGGTGATGGTGGAGCGGCCGCAGTTTCGAGCGGCGACGTATCCGGTGGTAACGGAGGAGATGTTTCCGAAGCAACTGCCAGATACTACACGTTTAACGACGTGACAGCAACAGGAGGATATCAGAATACATCAAGTGTTTCTGCAGCAGGTGTTTTATCCATCGCTTTTGAAGCACAGTATGCTGAAAAGATGTACAGCCTCCCTACAGGCATTGACTTTAGCACAATGACAAAGATTGAGCTTGACTTGTCAGAAGGCGAAGCCAGTGGCATTGCAATTAAGCTCTATGTGGATGGAGAGCAGGCACAGGTGAATTATTGGACTAATATTGATATCACAGCAGATTTGTCGGGAGCAACATCTGTAGGTATCGGTATTATGAACAATGCCTCCGGTGCAGCGTCCTACACAATCGACAACATTAAAATCACAGCCGTACAGACAGGCGGTTCTGAGACAGAGCCTCCCACAAGTGTAGGCGGTGGTGAAACAGCAGAGACTGCAAGATACTACACCTTTAACGATGTGACAAGAACAGGCGGATACGGCGATACTCCTTCTGTTTCCGAGGCAGGTGTACTTACTTTAGGTCTTGGCGCAAGTTATCAGGAAATCCAGTACGGTCTTCCCGCAGGCGTAGACGGAACTACACTGAAGAATATTACTTTAGATGTAAGTAATGGCAGTGTTGGAAACCTGGCAATTAAGATTTTGGTAGATGGTCAGCAGGCACAGGTTGTATATGAAACAAATACAATTGATGTTACAGCGGATTTGTCTTCCGGAACCATCGGGTTCGCGATTATGAATAAGAATGAGACCGAGGATATCGAAGTTACAATCGACAACATTAAAATCACAGCCGTGCAGACAGGCGGTTCTGAGACAGAGCCTCCCACAAGCGTAGGCGGTGGTGAACAGACAGCAACAGCAAAGTATTACACATTTAATGATGTGACAGCAACAGGAGGATATCAGAATACAGCAAGTGTTTCTGAAGCAGGTGTATTATCCATCGCT
>JAZNGC010000067.1:0-22531 GCA_045589155.1 Lachnospiraceae bacterium | reverse complement strand
AATGAACTGGAAAGTTCAGAAAAACCCTATGTGTGGAGAATGTGTCTGAAAGAAGATATTTCTGAAAAAGACCGGGAAAACAAAGAGCAGTTAATGATGTCTTATGCATGTGTTCTTCTGGCGGTAATTGAGAATCTTGATAAGGTTGAATTTGAGTATACTTTAGATGGTGAAGCACAGACGATATCTATGGATGCGGAACAGGCAACAGAGGCGATTGGTATCGATATTAAGGAGTGCGGCAGGGAGGCTGCCCTGTTGGAAAAATTAATCCGGGAGACCAGCCTGAATTTGTATGTTTATAATCGGGATATTACGAAAGAAGAGATGGAAGAAACGCTCCGTATTCAGTTGGTTAATTGTACAGAAATACCTATTTCGACCTGGTCCATTTCCTACTATCTGGATGGGGAAGTGTGCGGAACCCAAACAGGTATGAATGCTGACGGGGCCAATGTGACGGTAGGTGAAACGATAGAATTTATGTTGGAACCGATGGATTTCAATGATGCAAAGTGGGATGATGTAACTACAGTGGAGGTGAAAATCCGAATAAGTGACGAGAACGGAAACGAATATATAGTAGAAGGGATAGATTCATTTCCAAAAGAATTCTGGGTATATTATAAGTTCCAGTTAAAAGGTAATCCCTCAGAAGGGTTTACAGCTTGTCAGTAAAATATAAATAAAAGAGACTCCCCCTACTTTCGAAAGAGAAAGTAGGGGGGATTTTTTGCACTTTAGAATGGGAAAAGATACCGTCTGCAGCACAATAACAGAGGCAAGTTTACAGCTTATTATCTTGTAGGGGACATGTGCTTGATGTAAAATGAAAGTGTAATATATTTTTGTGAAGAGAAGGGAGAGGGGAAATATGCTTGCATTTATATTTTGTGCCATCATGGGGCTTGGATTTGTAGGTTTGGGAATATATTGTTTTAGGGCAAAGAAAGCGCAGCCCATGGGTTTTTGGGCAAATGCGGAAGTGGAAGAAATGAAGGACGTAAAAGGTTATAATCGTGCGTTGGGAAAACTTTGGATTGTGTATGGTATAGTTTTTATTTTGCTTTGTCTGCCTATGCTTGGGGGACAGAATTCCGCAACCCTTATTATTACTATTTTGGGCGTAGCTTTTGAAGCTATTATAGCCATGGTTGTTTATGTGGTGGGGATTGAGTCGAAGTATAAGAAATAGATTTGAAAGTAGAAAGGGAAAAGAGGAGAGTATATGAAATTATTAATTAAACAGAGGGTGTTCTCATGGGGGGATACCTATGATATTTATGATGAATATGGAAATGTAAAATATGTGGTTAAAGCTGAGGTTTTTGCCTTTGGACATCAACTGCATGTGTATGATGCATATGGAAATGAACTGGGACAGATTCATCAGAAATTACTTACCCTTATGCCCCAGTTTGAAATCGAAATTGGTGGCAGGACTTATGGAACAATCCGTAGACAGTTTACTCTTTTTGTACCGGAGTATGAGATTGATTTCAACGGCTGGTATGTGAAGGGGGATTTCCTTGGTTGGGAGTACGATGTGTTTTCTGCCAATGGTGTAATTCTCCATATTACAAAGGAATGGCTTCATTGGGGGGATACTTATGTACTGGATTTTGTAAATCCCCAGGATGAATTTATGGGATTGATGTTGGTAATTGCCATTGATGCGGCAAACTGTTCCAACGACTAAAAGGTTTCAAGAAATAAGAAAAGGAGAGCAGTTAGGCTCTCCTTCTTTTTTTCACAAAAAGCAAATTATAAAATGCTATCCCTATATTCTTTTGGTGTTTTCCGGATGTATTTTTTAAATATTTTGGTAAAGTAGTTTACATCCGGGATACCGCAATGGGAAGCGATGGTCTGTATTTGCAGAGGAGTGGAGTTTAATAGCAGAATGGCATGCTCCACTTTTTTTCTGTTTACGTAGTCGGTAAGGGTACTTCCGGTTTCCTTTTTAAACTGGCTGGAAAGATAACTGGGATTTACGTTCAAGGCATTTGCCATGGCATTTAAACTTAAATCGGCAGTCAGATCAGAGTCTATTCTGGTAATAACCTTTTGGATGAGAAGGGAATAACCTTTCATGGAATGGTTTTTTACCAGCAGACAATATTTCCGGATCATATCTTTCTGTAACTTAGAACAGGATTCTTCGGAGGTGGTCAGCTCTATCTTCCGGGCAAAATCTGAGGAAAGCCTGTCAATGTGATAAGGATGCACGGAACCGTTTTCCGCCGCTTTCCGCAGCAAGGTATTCATAATAATGGAATAGTTTTTTAGGTTTCGCAGGGAGTCGGAGGTCCTTTGCTCCATGGTGGAGGCAGACATATTGGTCAAAATGACTTCTGCCTTGTGGGTCTGTCCCTGGGATACTGCTTGGAGAAGTTCTGTTTCGATTGCATAGCGGGCTTCCAAAGCCTGCATACTAAAGAGTGCACTGTCCTGTTCGGAAATTTCGGGTGCCATGGTAGATGGAGTATAATTTTCCATGAGTCCCCGCTCAAAGGATTCAAGGGCAAACTGGTTTGCATCTCCCCAGATGGTTTCACCGAAAGTATGAAGCAGGGTAAGCAGATGGACATCCTCGTTTATAATGGGAACAGAGCCGAAAAATTTTTCAAATGCAGGAAATGCAGTAGGAGGAATGGAATATTTTTCGCTTAGTTCCAAGAGTGCGGCATGACCGGGCATTTGCATTAAAAATGGTCCGATGGTCATGCAGATGGGTTCCGGCGTGTCCGGTAAAGACAAAAAGAAATACTGGCAGTAAAAACTGTCTGTAATCCGGTAAATCCGGTTTGGCTGTATCTGCTTTTGTATAAATTCATATAGTTTTGTGTATTCTGAATCTAATCCCAACATTTTGCGCAAGCCAAAATCAATCTGGTGAAGGGATTCATAATCTGTAGTCACAAGAAGACACTGTGTATGGCAGTGCTTCAAATAAGTTTGTACAAATGAAAGCTGGGAATCGTAAAACATAGTGTCCTCCTTGAATCGTAATTTCTTTATATATTATCGTATAATTTTTAGGAAAAATCAATGGTTAGTAAAAAATGTACGGATATTACCAAAAAATTTACTCACGTATTAAAAAAAGAAGTTGATAAAATAGAATCATCATGTAACTATTATTATTTCACAAAAAGAGAGGGATAATTTATGAGTACAAACAAACAAGTAAGACCTTTTGGTATGCGGGACAAAGTGGGTTACTTAATGGGTGACTTCGGTAATGATTTCACATTCATTCTGTCCACCATGTTGTTGACAAAATTCTATACCGATGTAATGGGCGTTTCCGCTGCAGTAATCGGTACAATTATGATGTTGGCGCGTTTTGTGGACGCGGTGACAGACGTTACCATGGGACGTATTTGCGACCGTAGTAAAGTAACGAAAAATGGTAAATTTAAACCATGGATTCTCCGTATGTGCGTTCCGGTTGCCATCGCTTCCTTCCTGATGTATCAGAACGGTTTGGCAGAACTTCCTATGGGTGTAAAAATTGCTTATCTGGCAATCACATATTTACTTTGGGGTTCTTTCACATATACAGCTATCAATATTCCTTACGGTTCCATGGCATCTGCAATTTCTGCAGACCCCGGTGACAGACAGTCCTTGTCCACTTTCCGTACCATGGGTGGTATGCTGGCAGGTATGGTAATCGGTATCGGTCTTCCTTTGATTGCCTATGAGAAGATTCCTATGGCAGACGGAAAATTCAAGGATGTACTGGTTGGACCTAAGGTTACAGTTGCAGCAGCTGTTTTCTCCGTATTGGCAATTGTCAGTTATCTGATTTGTTATAAGTTGATTACAGAGCGTGTGGTTGTGGACAGCACAAAAGAGAAAGGACCTTCCGTTGGCCAGATGCTTAAGAGTGCTTTCACGAACCGTGCCCTGATCTCCATTATTGTGGCATCTGTAGTTATGCTTCTTGCACAGCTTACAATGCAGAATATGGCAGCTTATATTTACCCGGATTACTATAACAACGCATCTGCCCAGTCTGCTTCCACAGCACTTATGATGGTTGGTATGATTGCAGCAGCAGCATTTGCAAAGCCTCTTGCTAAGAAGTTCGGTAAAGCGGAAGTATCCGTGGTTTCCAATATCTTTGCGGCAGCAGTTATGGTTCTCCTGTGGGTTGTAAAACCTCAAAGTGTATGGGTTTACTGTGGTCTTCAGATGCTTTGCTGGTTAGGACTTGGGGTATTCTCTATGGTATCCTGGGCACTGATTACAGACGTTATTGACTACTCTGAAATCAGAAACGGTGTCCGTGAAGACGGTTCCGTATATGCAATGTATTCTTTTGCACGTAAGCTGGGCCAGGCATTGGCAGCAGGTATTTCCGGATGGCTTCTTACCGGTATCGGATATGATTCCGCGGCAGCAGCAAAGCAGTTGCCTCAGACACCGGAAGTTTTGGATGGTATTTTCAATATTTCCACAATCGTTCCTGCAATCGGTTTCGCACTGCTTGCACTGGTTCTCTGGTTCTGGTATCCTCTGCACAAAAAACAGGTTGATGCCAATGTACTTGCACTGAAAGAAAAACGTGGGGAAGTTACAACAGTAGCTGAAGCAGCAGAAACTGAAAACTAAGGTCATAATTTATAAGGAGTAACGGTCTAAATGAGAAACGTAATAAATTTTAACACTAAATGGGCTTTTACGAAAAATGCAGACGCTGTGCCGGCTACACTGCCGGAGAGATGGGAGTGGGTAACACTTCCTCACAGCTGGAATAATATTGATGGTCAGGATGGTGGTAACGATTTTTACCGCGGAACCTGCTATTACGCAAAGGAACTTTCTAAATTTGATTTGCCTGAGGCTTCCAAATACTATTTGGAACTTCGCGGTGCAAACTCTTCAGCAGATGTATATGTAAACGGAAAGCAGGTAGGTCACCATGACGGCGGTTATTCAACATGGCGTGTGAATCTCACAGATGTGTTGGAGGAGAAGAATCTTATTGTGGTTGCGGTAGACAACGCAGCAAATGATTATGTGTATCCTCAGATGGCAGACTTCACTTTCTACGGTGGTCTCTATCGTGATGTGAACATCATCGCAGTTGCAGATTCTCACTTTGATTTGGATACCTTTGGTGGTCCCGGAATCAAAGTTACACCTGAAGTATGCGGAACTAACGCATGTGTGACAGTAGAGACACCTGTTGTAAATGCAAAAGATGGTCAGACACTGGTTTATATCATTAAAGATAAAGAAGGCAAAGTAGTTGCTTCTTGCGACTGTGAAGTGGCAGAAGGCAAAGCACAGCTTGAAATTGCAAACGTAACTCTTTGGCACGGAAGAAAGAATCCCTACCTTTACACAGCAGAAGTGCAGCTGGTAGAAAACGGGGAAGTGATTGATAACGTAAGTGCACGTTTCGGATGCCGTACTTTCAAGATTGATCCGGAAAACGGATTTATCTTAAACGGAGAGGAATATCCCCTTAGAGGTGTATCCCGCCATCAGGACAGATGGGGATTCGGTAACGCACTACTTCCTGAACATCACGAGGAAGATATTGAGTTGATTTGTGAGATGGGTGCAACAACCATCCGTCTGGCACACTATCAGCATGATCAGTACTTCTATGATTTGTGTGATGAAAGAGGTCTTGTAATCTGGGCAGAAATTCCTTACATCTCCAAGCATATGCCCGGTGGACGTGAGAATACTATCTCCCAGATGAAAGAATTGATAATCCAGAATTACAATCATCCCAGTATCGTAGTATGGGGCTTGTCCAACGAAATCAGCATGGCAGGTTCCGATGAGGATCTGATTGACAATCATAAAGTATTGAATGATATGGTTCACAAGATGGATGCCACAAGATTGACAACTATCGCTTGTGTATCTATGTGTGATATCAATGATCCTTATGTACAGATTCCCGATGTGGTTTCTTACAACCATTACTTCGGTTGGTACGGTGGGGACACTTCCATGAATGGCCCCTGGTTTGACAACTTCCATAAGACATTCCCTAACATCCCTATCGGATGTAGTGAGTATGGCTGTGAAGCGTTGAACTGGCATACCTCCGATCCGAAACAGGGAGACTACACAGAAGAGTATCAGGCGTATTATCATGAAGAATTGATTAAACAGCTCTTCACAAGAAAATATATGTGGGCAACCCATGTATGGAATATGTTCGACTTCGGTGCTGACGCAAGAAACGAAGGCGGTGAAAACGGACAGAACCACAAAGGTCTGGTAACCTTCGACCGTAAGTACAAGAAAGATTCCTTCTATGCTTACAAAGCATGGCTTTCCGATGAACCTTTCGTACACATTTGCGGCAAACGTTATGTAGACAGAGTGGAAGATGTTACAAAGGTAACCGTATATTCCAACCTGCCTGAAGTAGAGCTTTTTGCAAACGGAGTAAGTCTTGGAAAACAGGCATCTCCCGAGCATTTCTTCTACTTTGAAGTTCCTAATGCAGGAGAGACAGTGCTTGTTGCTAAAGCAGGTGAATGCATTGATGAAAGTAAGATCCGTAAAGTAGAAGTGTTTAACGAAGATTACAGATTAAAAGAAAAAGGAGCAATCCTGAACTGGTTTGATATCACAGAGCCTGAAGGATATTTCTCATTGAATGATACAATGGGAGCTATCATGAAGAGTGAAGGCGGACGTGCAATTTTGATGGGCCTGATGTCTCACATGATGTCCGGTATGAGCGACGGTAAGGCGGCAGGTTTTGAAATGAACGACGGTGTTATGAAGATGATGGAAGGCTTCACACTGATCCGTATGGCAAACCTGATGGGAACAGCAGGCGTAACAGTTACAAAAGAACAGTTGCTTGCATTAAATGCTCAGCTGAATCAAATCCCAAAGAACTAAAGTTCTTAAGAAAAAGCTCTGAAGAGCTTTTTCCAGGATGGTGAAGTTATTAGAATCTTATCTTGGGAAGGTAAAAATATAGACGAAAGATTACGGTGTCCGCCCATGGGAAAAGAGTTCCATGAACTCTTTGGGTGAGACGCCGTATTCTTTTCTAAAAGCACGGTAAAATACAGAGTAATCCTGAAAGCCGCACATCAGATAGGCGTTGCTGATTTCGGTATTATTCTTCATAATGTCCAGGCAGAGAGCCAAACGTTTTTTTGTGATGTACTGATGGACGGAAAGCCCTAAATTTTCTTTGAACACATGGGCAATATGATATTTGCTCACATAGAATTCCTCTTCCAGCTTATCCAGGCTCAGGTCTTCTTCCAAATGGGCTTCGATATAACTCATAATGTTTTGATAGAGACTTTGTTTTTGTTGGGGGGCTGTGGGATGGGTCTTTTCATAAATGCTGCGGTTCAGGTGCAGGACAAGGTCATTGACACAGAGGGAAATCTGGGCGGACTTTGCAAATCTTGCAGAATGAATTTCCTCCAAGAGACGGATAACCTTTGCCTGCAAGGCATTAAAAGAAATTTTATCATAGTGATAAACATAGTTTCCCGTGACGGTAACGTGTTGCATCAAATAACCGTAATCTGCAGATTCCGCCATAAGTCGGTTGCAATACTCCTGACTAATCCAGAAAACAAAACGGCGGTAAGGAGTATCATTTCCAATAATCTCAGCATGATGTTGGACATGAGGCGGAATTAAAACCACGTCACCGCTTTTGAGGGGATAAACTTCCCCGGCAATGTGAAGATTCACTTCACCTTCCAGGAAAAAATAGAATTCGTAATAATTGTGAGCATGGCTTTTTACGCCGCTTACAGGACGGTCATTATAGTAATAAAGCTCAAAGTCCTTTGAGAGCATGTATTGTCTGTGACTAAAGGGAGTGCGGAGATTGTTTTTCATAGAAAATCCTTTCGGCTTTTTTTAAAAGAATAACACGAAACCGCAATTTTTGCAATGTACGAAACAATCTTCCCAATAGGTTTTTGCAGAAAGGGCGTTATAATAGATTTATAAGATGTAAAAACTGAAAACAAGACACATAAATAAACATTTTTCAAGATGAAAGAGAGGTAAATTCTTATGGAAATGACACTCAGATGGTATGGTTCCAAATTTGACACAGTTACACTGAAGCAGATCAGACAGATTCCCGGTGTAACAGGAGTTATCACAACTTTGTATGATACAATGCCCGGCGAGGTTTGGAGCAGAGAACGCATCCGTGCCATGAAGGAAGAAGTAGAGGCAGCAGGCATGCACATTGCCGGTATTGAAAGTGTAAACATTCATGATGCAATCAAAATCGGCTCTCCTGATAGAGATGAGTATATTGCTAACTATATTGAGACATTGGAAAACCTCGGTAAAGAGGATATTCATCTTGTATGCTATAACTTCATGCCCGTATTTGACTGGACACGTACCGAACTTGCAAGAATGCGTCCCGACGGATCCACCGTACTGGCTTACACACAGGAAGCAGTAGATGCCATTGATCCTGAGAGAATGTTCGAATCCATCGCAGGTGATATGAACGGAACTGTAATGCCCGGCTGGGAGCCTGAGCGTATGGCAAGGGTAAAAGAGTTGTTTGAAATGTACAAAGACGTGGATGACGAGAAGCTTTTTGAAAACCTGAAATATTTCCTGGAAAAGATTATGCCTGTTTGCGATAAATATGATATTAACATGGCAATTCATCCCGATGATCCCGCGTGGAGCGTATTTGGCCTTCCCCGTATCATCATTAACAAGACAAATATTCTTCGCATGATGAAAATGGTAGACAACCCTCACAATGGTGTAACATTCTGCTCCGGTTCTTACGGTACAAACTTAGAAAATGATTTGCCCGATATGATCCGTGCACTGAAAGGCAGAATCCATTTTGCACATGTGCGTAACCTGAAGTTCAACAGTCCTACAGACTTTGAAGAGGCAGCACATCTTTCTGCAGACGGAACTTTTGATATGTATGAGATTATGAAAGCACTCTATGAAATCGGCTTTGAAGGTCCTATCCGTCCCGACCACGGAAGAATGATTTGGGATGAAGTGGCTATGCCCGGCTACGGTCTCTATGACAGAGCTCTTGGTGCAACTTACCTGAACGGACTTTGGGAAGCAATCGAGAAAGGAGCCAGAAAATAATGGAACTGAGTACCCGTGGATTAGAAAATAGAGAGCAGTGGGAAAAAGCAGGCTATAAGCTTCCTGCTTTTGACCGTGAAAAAGTGACAGCAGCTACCAAAGAAAATCCTTTTTGGATTCACTTTGGAGCAGGTAATATTTTCAAAGCATTCCAGGCAAATGTGGTCCAGAATTTACTGAACGCAGGCGAGCTGGACAGAGGTTTGATTGTAGCAGAGGGCTACGATTATGAAATTATTGAGAAAATGAATCGTCCTCATGACGATTATACAGTTCTCGTTACTTTGAAGGCTGACGGCAACGTGGAAAAAACAGTTGTGGGAAGTGTTGTGGAATCCTGCATTTTGGATTCCGATAATAAGACAGAATATGACCGGTTGAAAGAAATTTTCTGCAATCCATCTTTGCAGATGGCATCTTTCACCATTACTGAAAAGGGTTACAGCCTCGTAAACGGCAAGGGAGAACTTCTCCCTGCCGTGATAGAGGACTTTGCAAAAGGCCCTGAAAATCCCGGTAGCTATATCGGTAAAGTGGCATCCCTGCTTTACACCCGTTTTGTAAATGGAGCCACTCCTATTGCTATGGTAAGTATGGACAATTGTTCCCATAACGGAGATAAGCTTTATGCAGCAATTGACACCTTTGCACAGGCATGGACGAAGAAAGGTTTAGTAGAGGCCGGATTTGCAAATTATATTAACGACAAGACGAAGGTTACCTTCCCTTGGAGTATGATTGATAAAATCACACCCAGACCTGATGCTTCTGTAGAAGAAATTTTAAACAAGGATGGTATTGTAGGTTTAGAGCCCGTTATCACCACCAAGAACACATATGTTGCAGGCTTTGTTAATGCAGAAGAGTGTGAATATCTGGTTATTGAGGATGCTTTCCCCAATGGACGTCCTGCTTTGGAAAAAGGTGGACTTATTTTCACAGATAGAGAAACCGTAGATAAAGTAGAGAAGATGAAAGTTTGTACTTGTCTGAATCCACTGCACACAGCGCTGGCTGTTTTCGGTTGTCTCCTTGGCTACACAAGCATTTGGAAAGAGATGAAGGATGAGCAGCTTTCTAAACTGGTACAGACCATCGGATATGTAGAAGGTCTTCCCGTGGTAGTAGATCCCGGCGTTTTAAATCCTAAGGAATTTATTGATACAGTATTGAATGTGCGTATTCCGAATCCTTTCATGCCGGATACACCTCAGAGAATTGCAACAGACACCTCCCAGAAGCTGGCTATCCGTTTTGGAGAGACGATTAAGGCGTATAGAGCAGAGGGAAAAGACATGTATCAGCTTAAACTGATTCCCCTTGTGTTTGCAGGTTGGCTCAGATATTTGATGGCAGTGGATGATGAGGGTAAAGAATTCGAACTTAGCCCCGATCCCCTTTTGGATACAGTATGTCCTGTGGTGGCTCGTTTTAAGGAAGTGGCAGCAAAGGGCGGAGATATTTCTGCAGAGAAACTGGATGCGGCATTGAAATCCATTTTGGAAAATGCAAAAATCTTTGGTGTAAATCTGTGTGAAATTGGCATGAACAAAATCGTATGCAGTTACCTTGCTGAGATGCTTGCAGGCCCCGGCTCTGTGAGAGCGACACTGGTGAAGCATTGCAAATAATTATATGGGTAAGTGTTGTGCAGGAGTATCAAAAAATGATACTCCTGTTTTTTGTGGGAGAATTGTGCTATACTTTACGGGAAGATATTATCAAAAGGGTTGATAATACGAAAGAAAACAGGGGATGAAGGAGAAGAGTATGAGTAAGAGACGTAAAGTGTTTGGTCCGGGAACTCTGATTGGATTGATTTTCTTTTTGGTGGGTCTGGGACAAGTGATTGCAGGAATCGGTGTGACAGTTGCAGGTGTTAATGAGCTTTCAGGCAGAGAAAAGATTGTGGGCATGGTTTCTGAAAACACAGGCGATGATATCTATGTGGCATACCGATACATGGGAAGGGATTATGAAGATAGGCTTTCTTTTTATAGTGATTTCCTTAGCGTAGGTGACGATATTGATTTATATATAAACCCTGACAATCCCGGGCAGGCCGAATGTAAAATGGGAATTGGTTTGATTGGAGGTATTTTTATCTTCATGGGAGCTATTTTTGCATTGATAGGCGGAAGTTTCTTGTTTGTGGGAAAAATTGGAGGAATAAAAAAACGGAAATTAAAGGGAACAGGACGTAAGGTCTATGCGGAGGTAATAGGAGGAAGTGTTTGTTATAACTATGAGGTAAATGGCAGACATCCTTTTAAATTGGAGTGTAAATACGAGGATACGGCTACGTTTAATACATATTTATATAGCAGTGGTTATACATGGGATGACCCGGAGGTTTATGTGGGGCAACAGGTGGCAGTCTACATCGACCGGAATGATATGGGGAAATACTATGTGGATTTGGATAGCCTGGCAGAGCCTGTGTTACCGGATGGAAAGATAATCCATGATTTTAGAGAGTAGTTTTTTGTGAGAGTGAAAGTACTTTGGAATCTTGACAAGGGGAAGGGTTAAAAGTATAATCAAAAGGTGCTGTTTGTGACAGTACTTAAGCGGATGTGATGGAATTGGCAGACATGCGAGATTTAGGTTCTCGTGCCGAGAGGCGTGTGGGTTCGAGTCCCTTCATCCGCAGTACCTTTTTAAGAAAACGCCTTGAATTTTCAAGGCTTTTTTCTTTTATTGTGAAATATAGTGGCAAAAGAAAATTAAAGGATTACAGGGATATTGGCTCGGGGAGAAAAAAGATGAGAGTATTTTTTGCAAGACATGGTCAGACAGATTGGAATGTATTAGCAAAGGTTCAGGGGTCTACAGACGTACCTTTAAATGATACCGGAATTATGCAGGCAAAGCAGTTGTGTGAGAATCTGAAAAAAGAGAATGTCAATCCATATAAAGTGTATACAAGCTATCAAAAGAGAGCGGTGAAAACGGCCGAGATTGTAGGGGAAGAATTCAGGGTGCCGGTTGAGGTGCTGGACGGATTGGAAGAAATGAATCTCGGGCTTTTTGAGGGGCACACTTGGGATGAAATTTATGAGTTATATCCAAAAGAGTTGGAAGAGTGGAACTCATATAAGAGATATAACAAAAGTCCGGAAGGTGAATCCTATCAAATGGTAATGGAGCGATTGTTTCAGGCCCTGGATAAGATTATGGAGCAGGGAGAGCAGGATAAAGCCGAAGATCGGGACGTTCTAATCGTTACTCATGGGGCAGTGGTTATGACTTTGATTGCAATGAAAGATAACATACCTTTTGAACAATCCCATACCATTTTCGTAAAGAACGCTACGCCTGTGGAGTTTACTATGGCGGAACTGGAAGAAATACGGAAGAAATTATAGAAATAAGGTGTAAAGTCTTTGATGATTTAGTAAAAGACTTTACACCTTAATTTATAGTTAATTATTCAATGTTGATGGGTGGTAATACAATTGGCCGTTGTATTGAATAAAAGATAATTAAGATATGCAACATAGTATAAAAAAAGGTTCCTGTTAATGTGTGGCGTAAAGTATTATTCGGGAAGTAAAAGATTGTCTCTTGGCAGAGTGCATGATAAAATAGTGAAAAAAAGAATTAAGTGGTTCCGTTATCTGAGGGGATAAGGACCCGATATAATAGGAGCATTATTCCGCAAGGAGAAATATAGATGAAGAAAAAATGGTTTTATCTGTTGGCATTTTTGATTCCTTTTGCAGCTATGCTGGGAATCTGTATTGCCAATGGCGTTTATCCCTTTGGGAAAAATAGTTTTATGCATTGCGACATGTATCACCAGTATGTACCGTTTTTGGTAGAGTTTTGGAGGAAACTTCACACAGGTGCAAGTCTTGTGCAGGATTGGAATTTGGGATTAGGAACAGAGTTTTTGGCTGTGTTTGCTTATTATTTATCCACGCCCACAAACTGGCTGGTGTACTTTGTACCGGAGCATCTGATTATTGAGTTTATGACTTTTATGATTATCATAAAGATTGCTCTTTGCGGCCCCACTTTTGCTTATTATTTGAGAAGTAAATTTGGAGTGCAAAGCCCGTTGATACTGGCGTTTTCCACCTTGTACGCCCTGTCAGGCTTTGTAGCAGCTTATAACTGGAACCATATGTGGCTGGATGTGGTTTGGATTGCCCCCCTTGTGATTTTGGGGTTGGAAAGATTGGTAAAACAGCGCAAATGCACCTTGTATTGTCTGAGTCTGGCCGCGTCAATTTTTACGAACTATTATTTGTCGGTCATGCTCTGTGTGTTTTTGGTATTTTACTTTTTCGTTTTGTTGTTTACCGGCGGTTTAAAATGGAAAGACAAAGGTATTGCAGTTTTAAACTTTGGAGTATATTCCCTGCTTGGCGGTGGAATGGCGGCATTTTTGCTGATTCCGGTGATGCTGGTAATGCGGGCTACCGGATTTGATGATTCGGTTTTTCCAAAGAGCATAGATTTTTATTTCAACGGGCTTGAGGTTATCACCAGACATTTTCTCACGATACCAAAGGAAATCGGTTTGGATCACTGGCCCAATATATATTGTGGTATTTCCGTGTTCTTTTTGATACCCATGTATCTGTTCTGCGGAAGGATTCCCTTGAGACAGAGAATCGCCAAAGTATTTTTGGCGGCATTTATGATGCTCAGCTTCTCTACCAATATTCTGAATTTCCTATGGCATGGATTTAACTATCCCAATAGTCTGCCGGCAAGACAGTCTTATCTTTATATTTTTCTTGTCCTCTCTATGGGATATGAAGTTTTGCTCCGCAGCAAGAAGTGGAAAATAAGTTGGTTCACGGTAGCGGCAATAGTAGGGACGCTTCTGATGGCTCTGTGCAGCATTTTTGTAACCACGGATGGGTTTACGGTGACGGTGGCAGCACTTTCCTGGTGCTTCTTTTGTCTGTATCTGGCATTGGCCATTATGCAGTTTTTGCTTCCGAAACGCAGAGCAATTTTGATGTGGATTATGATAGCGCTCTTTATAAGTGAGGCGGTAACGAATATGTATGAAACCAGCGTACCGGTGGTAAAGAGAAGTTATTACGCTACGAAATGGGAAAACTATGAAAATCTGTTGGAAACTGCGAGAGAAGAGAGTGGAGAAGAAGAGTTTTACCGTTTTCAGAGTTTTTGCTATATGACAAAAAATGATGGTATGTTGGCAGGGTATCCGGGTATTTCCGTGTTCTCCTCCACAACCAATAGTGCCATTAAGGACCTTTATAATAGAATGGGCATGGAGGGAACCAAGGTTTCCTATTATTCGGAAGGTTCCACTGCGCTGACAAGTGCAATGCTGGGGGTACGCTATACCTTTTCGGAAAAAGAGGAGGGGGAGGCACTTTATACTTTGGTTGCAGAGAGTGGAAAGATGAAGCTCTATAAAAATAAGTATACATTACCGGTCGGAATAGGATTGACAAAGGATCTGGCAGGAGAACTCCAGTCCATTATTTGGAATAGTAACAGCAATAACCTGCAGGCTCAAAATAAAATTGCCACAGCACTGGGAGAGGCACAGAGTTTGCTTTTGTATCAGGGCAAGGGAAGTGAACTGGAAGTGGGAAGTGACGGTTACTATTACGCATATCTTGCAGGGGATGCAGGGGATACCGTTATTATGAATCCGGTATTGGAATTAGAAGAAGGAGATGAAGAGCCTGTCTCGCAAAAAGCGTCCAAAGAGTTTGACGGCCTAAAGAAAAATTGTTTGATTGACCTGGGCACTTTGGAAAAAGGAGAGGTTTGGAAGTTTACCTCTGAAGATGAGGACGTAAGCGAGGTCACGGCTTGGGTTTATAAGTTAAATATTCCCGTCCTTGAGAGAATGATTGACAAATTGGGTGAAAATCCTTTTGAAGTCACTTCATATGGAGATGGATATATGAAGGGCAAAATTTCCATGAGAGAGGATGGAGAACTTATTTTGTCTGTGCCTGCAGATGCCGGCTGGGTGATTAAAGTAGATGGAGAGCAGGTGACTGCAGAAAGATGGGCTAATGCCTTTATCCGTATCCCAATCCGGGAGGGTGAACATGAGATATCTCTTCAATATAAAGTGCAGGGACTTGGTATTGGAATTGGTATTTCTCTGATTTCCATAACAGTTTTTGTTATATTAACTCTGCTTCGAAGGAAGAGTAAATAAGAACTAAAACAGAACGCTTGACATTTGGTCAGGCGTTTTGTATGATAGTAAAAGAAAACGTTTTCCGAAAGGAGAAAAACATGGTTTCCATTAAAGATGTAGCGAAACATGCAGGGGTGGCAATATCCACAGTTTCCAAGGTTCTTAATCATTATCCCAATGTTAGTGAGGCAACAAAAGAAAAGGTGAATGCCTCTATCCGTGAACTGGGATTTGTACCGAACACCATTGCTGCTGCACTTTCTTCCAAACAGGCGGGAAGGGTGGCATTGCTTATAAATCCCGTGACAAAGACACAGGTGATTGATGAAATCAGTATGCAATATATTTCCGGTGCTTTACACATGGCGGAGGAGATGAGGCTGGATGTCATTACCGTGTTTTTTTCCATGCTTAAACAAAAAAGTCTGGAGGAGGTTATCACTTACTTTAAAGCACAGAATATTGCGGGCATTATCATTTATGGTATGAGTAAGGATGACACGGTGCTTCATGAATTGGTAAGGGCACAGATTTTTAAAATTGTACTTGTGGACGCGCCTATGGTAAATACTTGTACTTCCACAGTATGGATTGACCAAAAAGCGGCACAATACCAAGTAGCAAAACAAGTGATTGAAGAGAATAGTTGCAAAAGCGTTTTGTATATTGCAGGAAAGAAAAACGGGTATGTAACCGAGCAACGACTCGAGGGCGTAAAAAAACTCGCAGAAGATAAAAAATTCGAACTTTTAATAGAAGACGGTGAGTTTAGTGAGCGGAAGGCAAGGGCACTGACATTTGAATACGGAAAACAGTATGATGGGATTATCTGTGCCTCTGACTTAATGGCAATCGGAGCCGTGAAGGCATTGATTGAGATGGATATTTTCCGTCCGGTCTGTGGTTTTGACGGGCTGATGCTTATGGGATATATGGAAAAACAAATGTATACCATAAGGCAAAATTTCCGGGACATTTCCCAGGAAGCAGTGAAAGAACTGGACCGCCTGATGAAAGGGGATGAGGGAAGAGAAGTAATCATGCCTCATACCCTGGAAAGATTACAATATTTGGACATTATTTGTTAAAGGAGAACTTTGTTTATGGAACAGAGATTGCAAAGTGCGGTAAAGGCTTTATATGGCAAAGATATTGCTGCATGTACGGATGAAGAATTGTATTATAGTCTTTTGAAAGTTACGAAGGATTTGATTGGCGAAGTAAAGCCCATTACAGGAGAAAAGAAGGTATATTACATTTCGGCGGAGTTTCTGGTAGGTAAATTGATGTCCAACAATCTGATTAACCTGGGACTTAGGGATGAAGTGGAAAAACTTCTTGTAAAGTATGGAAAATCTCTTGCAGAAGTGGAAGAGATAGAACCGGAACCCTCTCTGGGAAACGGAGGGCTTGGAAGACTGGCGGCTTGTTTTCTGGATTCCATCGCCACTTTGGGGCTGCCCGGTGCAGGTATTGGTTTGAATTACCATTTCGGACTTTTTAAACAAATTTTTGAAGATGGTTTGCAGAAAGCCGAGAAAAATGAATGGATTGAATCTTTAGGGTGGCTGACTAAGACGGACATTACGTTCGAGGTGGATTTTGCGGGAAGAATGTTAAAATCCAGAATGTACGACATTGATGTAGTAGGCTATAACAATGGTGTAAATAAACTTCATTTATTTGATGTGGAGAGCATCGATGAAGGTTTGGTGGAAGAAGGGATTACCTTTGATAAGGAAGATATTGAAAAGAATCTGACACTTTTTCTTTATCCGGATGATTCCGATGAGGCAGGTCATTTGCTCCGTATTTATCAACAGTACTTTATGGTGGCAAACGGTGCCCGCCTGATTTTAAAGGAGATGAAGGAAAATGGGTATGACTTGCATAAATTGTATGAGCATGCAGTGATTCAAATTAATGATACCCATCCTACACTTGTGATTCCCGAACTGATCCGTATACTGATTACAGAAGAAGACTTTACCATGAGCGAAGCGATTGAAGTGGTAAGCAAAACCTGTGCCTATACCAATCATACGATTTTGGCTGAGGCATTGGAGAAGTGGCCTCTTCTTTATCTGCGCAAGGTAGTTCCCCAACTGGTTCCTGTTATTTTGGAACTGGACAGAAGAATTGCAGCAAAATACGATGATCCTAAAGTGCAGATTATTGATAAAGACGGCAGAGTGCACATGGCGCACCTGGATATCCATTATGGATTTTCGGTTAATGGTGTGGCTGCTATTCATACGGACATTTTAAAGGAAACGGAGCTGAATCATTTTTATAAGATTTATCCGGAGAAATTTAACAATAAAACAAACGGCATTACCTTCCGTAGATGGCTCATGTCCTGTAACAGGGAATTAGAGGAATTGCTGGACAGTAAGATAGGAACGGGATATAAGAAAGACGCTCTTGAATTGGAAAAACTTCTTGAATTTATTGAAGATGATACGGTACTGGACAGTATTGAAAAAATTAAGTATGATAAGAAAAGGGCTTTGGCGGACCATGTGAAAAAAGTGGAGGGTATCGAGATTAATCCGGATTCTATTTACGACATCCAGATTAAGCGTCTTCACGAATATAAGCGTCAGCAAATGAACGCACTTTATATCATCCACAAATATTTGGAGATTAAAGCCGGCAAAATTCCCACAAGACCGATTACGTTCCTGTTTGGGGCAAAGGCGGCACCTGCATATATTATTGCACAGGATATTATACATCTGATTCTTGTGTTACAGAAGATTGTGGAAAATGATCCTGCGGTCAACAAATACATGAAAGTGGTTATGGTGGAAAACTATAACGTAACTTATGCGGAGAGACTGATTCCTGCCTGTGATATTTCAGAACAGATTTCCCTGGCATCCAAGGAAGCCTCCGGCACAGGTAACATGAAGTTTATGTTAAACGGAGCGGTGACACTGGGAACGGCGGACGGTGCGAACGTGGAGATTCATGAACTGGTGGGAGATGACAACATTTATGTGTTTGGTAAGGACTCTAAGACAGTAATTGAACACTATGCGAAGGCAGATTATGTGTCAAAGGATTATTATAAAAAGAGCCCGGTCATCCGGGAAGCAGTAGACTTTATTGTGAGCAAACAGGCTCTTGATGTAGGTCACAAAGAAAATCTTGAGAGACTTTATAAAGAACTGTTAAATAAGGACTGGTTTATGACTCTGCTTGATTTAGAAGAGTATATTGAAACAAAAGATAAAATGTTCCGGGATTACGAGGACAGAAGAAGATGGAAGAAAATGATGCTGGTAAATATTGCGAAAGCAGGTTTCTTCTCATCAGACAGAACAATTGCCGAGTATGACAGAGACATTTGGAAACTGAAAAAATAATCGGCATTAGGGAGGTTAACATGAGAAAGAGTGGTATTTTATTACCGGTATCTGCAGTTCCGTCAAATTATGGGATTGGCGGATTTTCAAAGGAAGCATACGCATTCGTGGATTTCTTAAAGGAGGCAGGACAGAAAATATGGCAGATTTTGCCGCTTGGTCCTACCGGATACGGCGATTCCCCGTATCAGGCTTTCTCTACCTTTGCGGGAAATCCTTATTATATCGATTTGGAAGCCTTGATTGAAGAGGGACTTCTCACAAAAGAAGAGTGTGACGCACCGGACGTGGGTGGCAGCTGTGAATATGTGGATTATGAGAAAATATATGCCTCACGTTTCCCGCTTCTGAAGAAAGCTTTTGATAGGGCTTTTGAGGAGAAAAATTTTGGCGTAAATGCAGAATATTTGGAATTTAAGAGTGAAAATGCGTTTTGGCTTGATGATTACACTCTCTATATGGCAATAAAGGATGCCAGAGACGGTATGAGTTTTACACTTTGGGAGGATGATGTGCGTCTTCGTAAGGAAGAAGCTCTTGATAAGTGCAGACAGGAATATGCAAAAGAAATTGAATTTTACAAATTCCAGCAGTTTTTGTTTGCAAGCCAATGGAAGAAATTGAAAGCCTATGCAAATGAGCAGGGACTTCAGATTGTGGGTGATATTCCTATTTATGTATCTGCAGACAGTGCAGATGTATGGGCAAATCCTCAGTTGTTCCAACTTACAGAGGAAGGACTTCCCAGTGCGGTGGCAGGATGTCCCCCTGATGCCTTTTCTGCTACAGGCCAGCTTTGGGGAAATCCTCTTTATGATTGGGATTATCACAAAGAAACCGGCTATGAGTGGTGGATGCAGCGTATTTCCTACTGCTATCGACTGTATGATATTTTAAGAATTGACCATTTCCGTGGATTTGATGAATATTGGTCCATCCCTTATGGTGACCCTACAGCGGAAAAAGGAAAGTGGGTAAAGGGCCCCGGATATGATATTTTTGAAACGATGAAACAGAAATTGGGAGACAAAGCGGTTATCGCGGAAGATTTGGGCTTTTTGACCGATACTGTTTTGGAACTTGTGGCAAAGACCGGCTATCCGGGAATGAAAGTGCTTCAGTTCGCTTTTGATTCCAGAGAGGATAGCGATTATTTGCCCCATAATTACACCTGTAATTCTGTGGTGTACACAGGAACTCATGATAATGACACTACTGTCAGTTGGTATTGGCAGAGGACAGAAGAAGACAAGGCAATGACAAATGACTATCTTGACATTTCTGTCGCAGAGCTTGAAAGCAACAAAAATCTGATTGCGTGGAAAATGATCCGTGCGGCTTTAGGTAGTGTATCCGACACCGCCATCATCCCCATGCAGGATTATCTGGAGAAGGGTGGAGAGGCCCGTATCAATACTCCTTCTACACTTGGAAACAACTGGAAGTGGCGTATGACCAAGGATGCCTGCACTCCGGAGCTTGCAGCAAAGATTAAAACATTGTGTGAATTGTACGGAAGATAAAAAGTATTTGTGAGAATCGAAAAGTGCTATTTAAGATGAAAGGGTATCCCGAAAGCGGGACACCCTTTTCATGTCATATTCTGTAGCAGAATCCCCACTGGAATAAAGAAAATGATGAAAAGGTTGGATGTAATGAAGTTTGTTAAAAATAAGTGGGCAGAGCGGCGATCTATCGTAAATCAAGAAAGGCATTATCCAAACGAAGGATAATGCCTTTTGATTATTTTTTGTAACCGTTTTTGCTCAGGTTTGAATTGTGATAAGCAGGATCGTAAGTCACATCCTCTAAAAACCAATCGGGAGGCAGGAAGGATTCTGCAGCTTCCTTGCTACCGAATTCTACTTCTGCCAATACCAGCGGTGCAAGCGGAGCATCAAAGATGTCCAACTCAATAGTCAAGGTATAGTCCTCGGGCGGGGTGGCACAACCGGGAGCAAATTTGGGATTTTTCAGAGGAATCAGATAGCGCTTTTTGGAAATAATGATTCCGTCTGCCTTATCGCGCAGATGGTAGTAAGCCTCCTCGTTCAGGGTAAGGTTGTATTCTTCCCTTGCCATGAGTCCTTTTCCTTTATAAGTAAGATAGTAATTTTCGTCTTCTTTACGGACTCTGACAACCGGGTTGATGTTTAGATATGCCTGTTCAATGTGATGGACAGGATAAGATTCTAAATTGTCAGGGATTTCTCTGACTGTAAATTTACGTTCGATTTCCATTTGTAATATACTCCTTGAGCACTTTTTGTATGCCTTTTATGATTTTTGGCATTCTTTTGATAGGACACTTGATGTCTGGCGTGCTACTATATTTATTATACTTTATTTTTCAAAATAAACAAGGTATACTTATCTTAAGAATTTATAAACTAGGAGGCTTGTATGAGTAAAATTGCAGTGTTCTTTGCAACGGGTTATGAAGAAATCGAAGCACTTACTGTGGTGGATTTGTGTCGCAGAGCAGGGATTGATACAGAGATGGTTTCTGTTACTGACGAGATAAATGTGACCGGTTCCCATAATATCAGTGTGGTTATGGATAGAATGTTTGATGAGGTTGACTTTGACAGTCTTGATATGATAGTACTTCCCGGAGGAATGCCGGGCACAAAAAAATTAGAGGCTCACGCAGGTCTGATGGAGCAGCTTCACAAATTTTATAATGAAGGAAGAGGCGTGGCGGCTATCTGTGCAGCCCCCAGTATATTGGGACACAAAGGATATTTAAAAGGCAGAACGGCATGTGCATATCCGGGCTTTGAACCGGAATTGGAAGGCGCTGATATAAGCATGGACAGTGTAGTGGTTTCTGAACATGTAATTACAAGCCGGGGCATGGGATGTGCCATTGATTTTGCATTGGCTATCGTGAAACGTTACAGTGGAAAGGAAGCAGCAGATAAACTGGCCGAAGGTATTATTTATAAATAACAGTTGATATTCACATAATAAAAGTGTCCCAAGACATTAGTCTTGAGACACTTTTTTTCATACAAAGCAGTAGAAAAAGGTTATTTCATAGATTCTTCCTGCTTTTTGATCATTCTACGAACCATTTCGCCACCGATAGAACCTGCTTCTTTAGAAGTAAGATCTCCGTTGTAGCCTTCTTTCAGGTTGATACCAAGTTCAGATGCAACCTCTGTTTTGAAACGATCCATAGCTGCTTTTGCTTCGGGCACTTCTACTCTATTAGATCTGCTAGATGCCATAATTTTCACCTCCATTTTCGTTTGACTCGTTTGGTCAAGTATTTATATCCAAGATAAGTAGCTGTCAACCACTTATCCCGGACTTGTTTTCCCGCCGTTTTAAGTGACTTGTCATTACTTATCTTGGTCTTAGTATTAGCAGTGCGAAAGAAATTATGATGGTAAGTTTTTCTATTCGGTGGTATGATAATGTTGTTTTTAAAAAAATATTTGGTACAAATGTGCTAGGCGTGAAAAAGGAGAATTATGTACACAAACAGCAGAGATGAAGAAGTAAAACTTTTAAAAAATTTGTGGACATCAGAATCTGTGACATGTCCCAAATGCGGAAAAGCAGAGTTGGTACACCTTCATTCAAAAGCAAAAAAGAGTAATTGCGATTGGAAATGTCCGGCGTGCAGTGAAATATTCCGCACAATAAAAATGTTGAAGCAACTTCCGGAGGAATAGGCAGGAGCGAGAGAAGAAGTTGTTGTGTAAATTTGGATTTGCGGGGATGACGGATAGAAAATAGAAATTCGTATTTTGGTGGTTTTGTTTTTGGGTATATGCAGGGTTCAGATTTCTCTATGCCCAAAAAGAAGCGAGATTCCGGTATTACTTTAGCTTTTTGACTATTTTAAAGATGACTTTGGGTATTGAGGAAGAAATAATTGTCTGGTACCCAA
>JAZNGC010000066.1:0-12028 GCA_045589155.1 Lachnospiraceae bacterium | reverse complement strand
TGGTTTGGGGTCATTTTACACTATTTTTGTTTCCCTTTGGGTATATAGAGTTCTACATTTTCCCTATACCCAAAATTGAGTAAAAAATTGGGTACCAGACAATTTTTTACTCATCAATACCCAAAGTCATCTTTAAAATAGACAAAAAGCTAAAGTAATACCGGAATCTCGCTTCTTTTTGGGTATAGAGAAATCTGAACCCTGCATATACCCAAAACCACCAAAATACGAATCTCTATTTTCTATCCGTCACATCCCCACAACTCCCAATTTACCTCCACAACTTCAAATTCGTATTGACTTCCAATTTTCACAAAAAGAGCGTGCCAAAAAGACACGCTCTCACTTTCATTCTATTTCTTCCGCCTTCTTTATTTTCTTAATCCATTTTCCGCTACGGAGACGTATCACGCACCATATTGCCTTCAGCACCTGGTCTATTTTCAGGAAGAAATAAATCCAAAATGGCGGCCAGTGAAATACCAGACCTGCCAATATTCCAAGAGGAATGGATGCCACCCAAAGAAATACGTTATCCGCTATCATCAGCACCTTTGTATCACCACCGCCACGTAATACGCCCTTAGTCATAATACTGTTGGTGGATTGGAATACAATAATAACCGAAATGGACAACATAAGTTCCCTGGCAATTCTCTGGGTCTCTTCCGACAAATCATATGCCGCAATCATCGGTCCACTGATCAACATGACAATCCCTGCTGCAACGGCTCCAAACAAAATACCCAGACCCATAAAGGCATAGCCTTGCCTATGTGCCTTCTCCTTATCCCCTTCGCCCAAAGTATATCCTGTCACAATGGCACCTGCCTGGGAGAAGCCCTGAATCATTACGGAACTAAGCTGCTGGGTGGTAGCGGTCACGGCATTTGCCGCTACAAAGTTCTCTCCCAGTCTTCCTACTACCATGGCAACGGAATTGTTTCCAAGTGCCAGTATTCCGTCGCTGACCAGTACCGGAATACTAATCCGTATGTATTCCTTCCATAAATTTCCCACCGGACGGAACAAATCTTTTATTCTGAATTCAATCTCTTTATCCTTTAAGAACAAATATCCGCAAATCATGGAAAACTCAAAAATACGGGCAATCAGAGTTCCCACCGCAGCACCTGCCACTTCCATTCTGGGTGCTCCGAATTTACCGAAAATAAATATGTAGTTTGCACCCACATTCACAAAGAAAGCACCGATGGAAGTATAAAGAGGTAATTTTACCTGCCCCACATTCCTAAGCACAATGGTGCAGGTTAAAGACAGTCCTAAAAGGAAATAGGTAATAACCGAGTATTCCAGATAACAGGCACCATTGGTAATAATCGCCTCTTCCGGACTGTATATCATCATAATCTGCCTCGGCAACAACATGGTTGCCACACAGAATATAATTGCCATAGCCAGACATAGTCTCAGCATAATGGACACAGTCCCTTTTAGGGATTCCTTATCCTTCATTCCGTAATAACGTGCCACCAGTACAGAGGCACCCATACCGATTCCCATACAAAATATATGAAAAATAGTAATGAATTGGTTTGCCAGGGACACCGCGGAAAGCTGCGTTTCACCTATGGCACTAATCATAACTGTGTCCATTACGTTAACGCCCTGGGTGATCAATCCCTGCAAGGCAATGGGAATCGTTATCCCCGCAACCGTTTTATAAAAACCTTTGTCTTTGATAAATAGTTTTTGCATTATGTCGCCTCACTTCTGTCATTTCACATAAAAAAAGCACCGATTTTAAAACCGGTGCTTTTAGTTTATCTCATCTCTTTCACTTTTTCAATGAGTTGTTTTAAGAGAGAAACATATTTTTCATACTCTTCTGTTATAAATTCTATATTACCTTCTTTTGCCGCCTTTTCATGCTTTAAGGATAATTTTGAAAATCCGGATGCACCGATATTTAAAGAATTTCCTTTGATGGCATGGGCGATAATACCGTATTTCTCCCAGTTTTTATTTTCAAAACACTCTTGCAACTGAGGAAGATAGTTGTTGCTTTGCTCACAAAAAACCCCTAATATTTCCTTGTAAATCTCTTCCGAATCCAAGGAATAAGAAATACCAAGTTTTTTATCAATTACCAGTATATCTTCCTCTGTATTGTCTGCCGGGCTCTCTTGTACCAAAGGTTCCTTAGACACAACTTCTACGGTTTCTGCATTTTTCACAACAACCAACTCTTTCGGTAAATACCGCAAAAGCAACTCATCCAGTTTCTTTGTCGGAATGGGTTTGGAAATATAGTCATTAAATCCAAACTCCATATACATCTCCCTGCATCCTGCTATTGCATTTGCCGTCAGAACCACAACAGGTGTATTTTGGTTGGGATTTTCAGCATCTGCACGTAATGCATTTAGTACTTGGACACCATCCATTTCCGGCATCATATGATCCATAAAAATAAGATCATATTTTTTCTCTTTGGTGTAGTCCAAAGCTACTTTTCCGCTATCGGCAGTATCTAACTTCATCCTGGTACGTTTCAGAAGATTCTTTATAACAGACAAATTCATGGCATTGTCATCGACCACAAGTACACTTGCATTTTCTGCTATTATAATCTTCTCTTCCGTCTTCTTCGGTGCCCTCATCTCTGTCAATGCCTGCTCTACATTTCCAATGGGAGTTTTGTCCATAATCTGTTGTGGAATACACACCGTAAAGTTGGAACCTTTTCCATATTCACTTTCAACTGTGATAGTACCCTGCATACGGTCCACCAGTTGTTTTACTATGTTAAGTCCAAGTCCTGTACCTTCTATGGTCCGGTTGGCATCTAACTCAAAACGCTTAAAGCTGTCAAATAAACTTGCCAAGTTTTCCTGTTTAATACCCACACCGGTATCAATTACGGAAAAACAAAGCTCTATATTGTCCGCATCAATCCACTTAAAGAATGCCTTAAAGGTAACACTGCCCTCTTTGGTGTATTTCACCGCATTAGAAAGGAGATTGGTAATAATCTGCTTTAACCTTAATTCATCACCTTTTAATTTCGCAGGAATATAAGGATCAATATCTGCCCGCATTTCAATGGGTTTTCCGTCAAGTCTTGTGGTTAAAAGTAACACTTCATCCTGCAATATTGGTACGAGACTGTAAGTGTCCTCTATCAAATCCAATTGTCCCGACTCTATTTTAGAGAAATCCAAAATATCATTTACCAGACCCAGCAGCATATTACTTGCACTCTGTATGTTTTGGGCATATTCCGCCACCGCAGCGTTATCGTTTTCCCGAAGTATCATCTCATTCATACCGATAACCGCATTGATAGGGGTACGGATTTCGTGGGACATACTTGCCAGGAATTTAGCCTGGGCATCCCTTGCCATAATTGCCTGTTGTCTCTTACGCTCTGCACTTAACAAATCCTGTCCTGTCTTTACAATGGCCATAACCAAAAGGAATGTCAGTCCCAACACCAGAATAGTTCCAAAATAAAGCCTTGAACCCATATAGTAGGAAATCATTTCTCCAATACTGGTCAAAAGCATACCAAAGATACCGATACCCACCACAAAATAATCATAATTTTTCTTTACAAAGAAATCCCATAAAATTGTACTAATTACACACAGGATTGTTACAAGTATGCCTCCATGTATAAAGGGAAGCTGCTCCACAAACTGAACAATATCAAACACCTGTAACCCCGTTCCGATTACAGTTACACATACAGAATATAAAAGTGGAATTGTATATATTTTCCTATAACGGCGCTCTTGCACTATATCAATGTATATTATCATTGTTATAGGAAGTAACATCAAAGTCCAATAAGTATAATTCGTAAGGACGGATAAATTGCTGACTAGCAATTGCCGTAATTCCACTTCCGACAATGTCCAAAGTGCGCACAAAAAGATGGTCCACGCAAGATAATACAATGGCAACCTCATTTTGTATCCCCACTTAAGAACCGCACATACCAAAATACAAAACAAACTAAGCACTAATAGAGCAAGGGCTAACAATGTCCTCAAACCGGAAGAAAAAACGATCTGCATCCAAAAACTCATCTTCTCTCCAATTTGAATCTTTTGTATCACACCGGAATATTTCGTATCAGAGGTAAACTGACAAATCAGTTCACCGCCCACATCCTCTTTTGTAAGTTCCACACAGACATAGCGGAATGCGCTGTTTGTTCCAAAGGGTCTTGAATCTTTCGTGGTGTAATATTCCCGCAATTGTCCGTTGATATACACAGCCACATCCTGCCAAACCGGTCTGAAAAACAGATATTCCCCCGGTTTAATGTTTGTAGGTAGTGTCGTTACGACAGTAGCCGGTTCCCCTCTTTCCACTTCCACTTTGCCCGGAACTTCCACAGAAATCCTGCTGCCGTCTTCTAAAATCTGCTGCCACTCCACTTCAAGCTCCCGGCAATTATCAAACCGTTCTCCTTGTTCATTGGGACTTACAATTTCCCCAATGACGACAAATAAGAACATGGAAATGGCACATAATATAAAAAAAACGTTTGCTATTTTAAATAACAATCCCCCTATATTACTCTTCTTCATTACCCTTACTCCTCTCGCTCCAATATATCTTTCGACATATATTGACAATAACATATTGTAGCAACAAAAGCAACAAAACGCATGAATTGATTGTGAATTATTCCTCTTCGCCGTACTTTTCTTTTAATCTTTTATTAATGGCATCCGCCTGTTTTCTATCCACTACACCATATGCCAAAAAGGTTATGCCGTAGACAATTGCCACCTCCACACACATTACAAGCACCCCTTCAAGACAAAAGGTCATCCAGCCAAACTGCGTTCCCAAAATGACCATCACTATACACAGTGACACATAATGCACTACAATTTTTATCCCAAACACAGCTTGCCTTTCCTCACCGTTTGGCGACATAAACATGGTTATTATGGTGGTCAGAAAACCTGTAAGAAGAATATGCCATAACGTCACAACAGAAAGGGTTTCCTCGCCGGAAAGTGTATAACTGATTGTTGCAACAAACAAAACACCTGTTGTTATATATAAAAACCATTTTAAAGCTTCACCCAGTTTTTTCATATCACGCCTCCTATATTCCCAGTTTCTTCTTTAATTCCATCACGTACTGCCTGGAAATAATAAGTTTCTCACCATTCTTTAACTGAGCTTCAAAGCGTCCGTTAAAAATAGGTTTTAAATAACCGATTTTTGATACATTGACTATAATTGATTTGGAAATTCTAAGATAATCCGAATGCTCATATTCTGTTTCCAGTTCATACAATTTTTTATGTATCTCATAAGATTCCTTTGCGGTATAACCAAATACCTTATTATCTACGGATTCAAAATAATAAACATCTTTTGGTGACAATTTTACAATCTTATCCTCTATATATCCTGTCAATCTATCCTGATCGGATTTTAAAGAATAAATCAAATTCAATATTTTCTCATCCATATTGGTGCAACGGACAATGATTTCATCCTCTTCACCCGGTTTTGGTGTTTCAATTGTAATCTTCATCTTTTTTCCTCATATATCATGTATTGATGTCCGGCCATTTTAGGACAACTATCTGTCGGTTTTCTTTGTGCAGGAAAGCACACAGGCACCCACGCCAAGGAAAATTATACCACAACCAAGCAATAATATCCATTCCTCAAATACTGTCATGTTATGACCCAATATTTCAAGTTCATTTCCCATTTCCAAATTATATTCTCTGATATATTCTGCCGGAACCCCTTCAAAAGTCTTGTTTACAATATCATCTAACATAACCTTTCTGAACATTGCCGCACTGTATAGCACCGGGGTGCATTTCATCATACCTGAAATAGCCGGCGACAAAGCACCCAAAGGCATATAAATTCCACCCAGAAAACCTACCAGTGTACCTATCACTGTTCCGATACCACTCCATGCGCCTTCTGTTTTTGCCAACATGGTTAAGAGATACATGAGCGCGGCAAATACAAAGGAATTTACCATAATCAGTCCTATTATCTGCAGATGGGTGACTCCGGAGAACGCCGCCATTCCTTTTGACACAATATAAGCTTCCGTAACTGCCAGTGTAATCCCACATACAACCACAGAGGACACCCAGGCTGCCATAATATAGCTTGCAGCAATCACGGTTCTGCTAACCGGTGCAGTATAAATAGAATTCATTTTTCCGTTTTCCCTGTCCTTAATCATTCCGGAAAAAGAAGCCAAGGTAACGGTAACACCATTAATGGAAAGAATTCCCGCTCCGGTCCACGCCAGAACAAGAAGCTCTGCATTCTTCTCGTCAACCACACTGTCTCTACCCGGAAACTGTGCCAAAAAATTTGTGATTGCATCTATATTCATATCACCAAGAAAAAATAGCATTAAGCAAATAACAATCAATGTAGAAAGCAAAGAAAAAAATACTGCCCCTCTGTCCCTTAAATATACTTTAATATTACGTCCTGTTAATGTTAAAAACTGGTCCATTCTATTTATTTCCTCCCTCAAGTTCTTGTCCTGTTGCATTTAAGAATACGTCATCCATGTTTCCCTGAATCACTTCGAAGCCTGCAAGTTGTTTCTCTTTTTCTTTTAAAATCGGCATTGCTTCCATGGTACTTGCTATAGGAATCACCTGCGACTGACCATCTTTATAATAAAGAATCGCTTTATCCATGGCATATTTTTCTTTCAGTTCAAAGGGCGATCCCGATGTAATAATCTTTCCATGATCCAGAATAATAATGTTGTCAGCCTTGGCAGCCTCTTCCATATAGTGTGTAGTGAGAAACACGGTCATCTTTTCCGTCTTTTGCAGTTCCTCAATGGTATTCCACACATCCACTCTGGTAGCCGGGTCTAATCCGGTTGTAGGTTCATCTAAAAAAAGTATCTCCGGAGTATGCATCAGTGCCGCCGCAATCTCGCATCTTCTCTTTTGTCCGCCGGAAAGCATTTTGTACTTTTTCTTCATAATTTCTTCCAGTTTCAATATTTCACTCAGTCTTGCACACTTCTTTTTGGCCTCCGCCCGTGTTGCTCCGTGGAGAATCCCCCTGCACATCAGATTTTCCTGCACGCTCATCAGGTCATCCAGACAATTCTGCTGATACACAATCCCAATCTTTTTACGGATTTCCTTATCATCCTTTCCCAGCTTCCCGCCACAAATTTCCGCTCCGCCTTCATCCGGAGCAAGAAGGGTTGCAAGCATATTGATTACTGTAGTTTTGCCTGCCCCGTTTATTCCAAGAAATCCAAGCAGTGTTCCCTTTTCCACGGTAAAGGATACATGGTCGACTGCTGTAAAGTCCCCGTATTTCTTTGTTAAATTTTCTACTTTAATTGCATTCATTTTTTCTTTACTCCTCTCTTGCTTTGATGTCCGTATCATAGCAAGGGACTAAAAAGCTTTCAATAGGGCAGATGGTAAGTTGCGTTTTACGTAGGGTAAGTTGCATTACAGGAAAGGTCAATGACTTTTCCGGCAATAAAATATCCCCTCAAGGCACGGAATTTTTCCGCTCCTTAAGAGGATATATCTTTACAAATCTTTATCTGTTATTCCGGTTTCACACAGGTTTCTGCTATACGATATTTCCCGTATCCACCCTAACTAAAATCTGTTTGTCATTGAAAATAGGATTGTCACTGCCTACTCCGATAAAGTCTTTTCCAAACATATCATACATATTACTTTTGATGGTAAAAGGAGGCAGTTTGCCTAAAATCTTTTCTCCATCGGAAAGCATTGCACACTGTACCGGCATAGTAAAATCGCCGTTATCCGCAAAACCGCCACCGCCGTACTGTACGGGAATGACACAATATCTGCCATCCAATAACTCTTTTACCGTCTTTTTGCTTCTCTCAATTCTGAAGTTCAAAGAACCGGGGCCGGGAATATCCGCGAAATCCATATAGGCATTCCCTGTATGGGGCACACCATATTTTTTTGCCGTCTTCTTGTCTGCATAACCGCTTACCACAACGCCTTTGTCAACAAATACTCTCTTGTCTCCTTCTGTCACACAGCCGTCGCCGTCCCAGAAACGGTTAAACCAGGTCTCCTCATCGGATACGTCATGCACCAGAGTGAAATCTTCTGAAAATACCTTCTGTCCGATTTTATCGGAAAGCAGGGAGGTTTTCAAAGCAATGTTTTCACCATCCAGATTATTGGATAAAATTCCCAGCAAGTTATAATACTGGCTGTCAATAATAACTTCCTCCGGCATTTCTACCTGATTTTCATAATTCGCCAGATAGTTATCCGCCATCTTGGTGAATACTTCCATATCAAAATCTCTGAGACTAAAGTTAAAGCCACCATCCACGATGTCTTTGCTCTCTACATGTTTAAAGCCTACATACACACTGACTGCACAGTCGGTGTTGGAATACTCCATCCCCTTTTCATTTGTCATGAACGTAGTCTGTTTTCTCTGGCTGATTGTGGAGTGGAAAACAAAACGGGGATATTTCTCACAAATATATGCCATACACTCTTTGGAAATATCCATCAGTTCTTTGTCTGTCAGTTCCCGCTCTGTCTTATCACGGCTGCGCTTTCCCGTCTCTAATTCAAAGGGATAGGGACGGGGTCTTTCTCTTAAATTTTCTTCCGCCTTTGCATAACCTTCTTCATCTGTAATCTCACCCACCTGATAGTGCACGCCTACCTGACCGTCCTTATGTACTCTGTAAGAAGCAGACTTTGAATTGTTTCTATTGAAAGATAACAATTTGTTCTCTTCGTATTTTATTTCAGAATAAATGTCTTCTATTAAATATTTTTCTCTCATAACCCCTCCTAATTTACGCTAAGTTTTTTCACTCTGATACTGGGACCACCGGCAGAAACATTCACGCTCTGTCCATTTTTGCCACAAGTATAAGTATCAAAGAGTTCAAAATCTGTTCCTACCGCATCAATATCAAACAAGGTCTCAAACACACTGCCTGTTAAAACATTGATTCTAAGGGGTTCGCACACTTTTCCGTCACGGATACGATAAGCAATATGGGGCTTCATGGTAAAGGTTGCCTGACCGGTACCATGCTCTACATCATAAACCCAGATACCGTCTTTCACATCCTTTATCATCTGTTCCGGATCATCATTCCCCCCTGCCATATATGTATTTGTCATACGCACCACAGGGGAATGGTTGAAATTCTGTGCCCTGCTGTTTCCGGTCAGTTCTTCCTCCAGTGCAGCCGCAGACTTGGCATCATGAAGTCTGCCGGTAAGAATACCCTCTTTCATAAGCCACACTTCTCCTGCCTTTGTTCCCTCATCATCATAAGGAGTAAAGCCGTGGTTTAAAAGGTCGCCTCTATCACAGATGGAAACCTTATCATTTCCTACTTTTTTACCCATCACCCATTCTTCCCGAAGGGTCTTGTCATTTAACATAAAGTCCGCTTCACTCTTATGCCCAAAGCTTTCATGGGTAAACATGGCAGTGGTAACAGGAGACAGCACACAGGTATACTCTCCCGGCTCCACCTGTACCGCATTTTTTGCAAAATCCAGATTTCTGTCTCTCTCCGCACAAATTTCTTCCTCACGTCCCAACAGTTCGTCCATATAAAGCTTCACATAGTGTTTTCCTCCATAGGTGGTCACACCATCCACTGTAAATCCATAATAAGCAGATAGAGTGCAGTTTTGCATATCCTGAACAATCTCTGCACCTTTACTGGAATAAAAACTTTTCTTTCGATAACTACAATTTACCCCTATATTCCAATAATTCATCTCCGGAATGGTTTTGTCCACACAGGCTTCTACATAGCGGTCCAGTAATTCCTTCCACTGGGAGCGGCTAATATTTCTTAAATCCTTTTCCCCCTCGAAACGGACTACATTGTCTTTGTTTACTTGTAATTTTTTTACCATAGGATGATTCAAAATATCCTTGTTGGCAGTGGCAAGGGTTGCCAGATTATCCAACTCTTTCTGAATATCTCCCAATTTGTTTGTGGTACTGGTATACCACATGGTTCCGTCAAACACACGGATCATGGCTCCCGTCGTCTGTGCGATTGCATCAGTATCAAGCTCGTCATTCTTGATTGCCATCCCCAGAACATAACTTTCTTCTATTCGTACATCTGCGTACAAATCCTTTGGAAATTGATACATACCCCTCTTCTCCTTCATCTTTTTAATTTAGCACTTTACAACGCTATCAGTATACATTCTACTGTTTTCAAACCTAATTGTCCAGCAATTGCCGGAAACATTTGAAATGTTTTTTGGTTAAAAACCACCTATTTCAAACACCATAATTCTTTCTCTGTCATCTTTCTTCTCAAACAAATCCATGCAGTCAATTTCATCGAGAAATGTAATTTCACTTACCGACATCAAATAACTTATGTATGCGTCATCCGGATAGTAAAAAAACAACAACATATCCCTTGGATTTTCATAATAGGACTCTACAATTCTGTTCAATACCGCCCTTAGGATTCCGGTGGTGAATGGATTGAAGAAATAAAAACAATCCGCTTTGTCCACCTCATAGTTTTCTGCCTTTTGGCAAAGGAATTCTATGTTGCTTTGTTTGTGGATGTCTTGCTTGTTACTGCCTTTTGTTTTGGCATAATTTTGTTTGTTTTGCAGAGCCTGTGCATATATTTTTTCGTCATATTCTATTCCGATAGTTTTGCATCCAAGGACACCATTTAGAAAAATGTCTACTCTGCCTTTCCCACAGCCATAATCGACAACCACGTTCTCCGGCCTGATGTATCCGCTCTCCGCCAACCGTTCCAATACCCCATAAGGAGTAGGCTCGTAAGGATGATGATGTTCATCTGCACCGGAGGCATCCCTGCCCATGGTATCTATATTCAGTTTTTTGTCCCATGCATGTTCGTTCATAGTCACTCCATTTACATAAACGGCGCAATCATCTGCATCAGTTTCATGTCACCACTTTTCATGGCCCACTCTGCAATTTTCCTTAAGGTTTCTTCTTCCAAAAAAGGTGCCAGGCAGACAATGCCGCTCAGGGCATCCCCTTTGTTGTTATTTGTAAGACACCACATAACAATTTTGTCCAGTGTTTCCTCTTCCATAAAGGGAGCCAAGCCTACCAGACCTGCTATTCCGTTCTTCATTTTTCCGCTTTCCAAATAGAGTGTTGCCGCCCTATCCAACGCTTTGTCACTCAAAAAAGGTGCCAGGCCTATCAAATCACCAATCTGCTCTGTCACATCAATTCTTTCAACTAACTGATCCAGATATTCCTCATCCAGAAAAGGAGCCATTCCGATAATTGCACCTATATTAAGTTTCTCTTTCTCATCTATTTTCTCTGAAATGATACGCTTGGTATCCTGCGGCGGAACCACAGGAAGGATATCATTCAATTCCTCAAAGGTAATTTTTTCATCCACACTGTTTGCCTGTACCTTTTCTATTATCTTACTTTGCTTTTCATTTCCGAGAAGCTCCATCATACTAATTTCCAAAATTTCACATAACTGTCCAAGTTTTGAAATATCCGGCATAGAGTTTCCTCTTTCCCAGTTAGAAACAGCCTGATAACTTACTCCCATTTCATCCGCCAAATTCATCTGTGTCATATTCTTTTTTACTCTGGCATTCTTAATGGTATGTGCTGCCTTCATTGTATCAAACATCGTATTCTCCTCCTATGTTCTTCTGCTATGTTCTTCTGCTTTATGAGTTGCTTGTCATGACTCCTTTAGCATACCTTTTATGTCTCTCAAAATAAAGCAAGTGTTGCTTGAGCTCTGCAACTCAAGCGGTGGTTGAATTTGTAAAGTTTAAACCTGCATTCCACCGGACTGATTTAGCTTTCTCTTTTGTAAATTGGAAGTTATCGACATATATTCCTTATCAATTTAATCCGAATTGGGTATATATGCATTCTTCTTTTTCCCATACCCAATTTCTTTCCGAAATCAATTGGTTTGGGGTCATTTTACACTATTTTTGTTTCCCTTTGGGTATATAGAGTTCTACATTTTCCCTATACCCAAAAT
>JAZNGC010000065.1:0-2535 GCA_045589155.1 Lachnospiraceae bacterium | reverse complement strand
AACTACTTTATTGATCAAATGGTGGATGGGCTCATCAAAATTACAAGGAATCTGAATTGCCATAATTCCATCGTCATTCAAAAGTTTATAAAGATTTGTAATGGTCTTAAACGGATCCGGAAGCCACTGAAGACAGGCATTTGAAAAAATTAGATCAAATTTTTGACTAGTCTCTTCCGTAAATACATCCGCATCCCACTGCTCAAATGTCATATCCGGATAATCCTTCTTTGCTCTTTCTATCATGTCAGCAGAGAAATCAATTCCTAGTATATCTGCATTGGGAAATATACTCTTTATCACAGCAGAACTGTTCCCCGGGCCGCATCCAACATCAAGAGCAGACAACACATTTCGCCCTTCCACTCGTCTGGCCAAATCAATCGCCGGCTGGGTCCTTTCTTTCTCAAACTTCAAATACTTTTCGGAATCCCATTTATTCACCATATACTGAACCTCCTATTTGTTGTTTTTTCTCCTTGCCTGCCTCGCAGTCGCTTATCTTTCCTAGGGCACGATAAAATCCAACCTGACAAACTTCTTTCCGTTCGGAAATAACTGCTCCGCGGTATACTTCAGCCCATACCCTATCTGACTCATACAATCCGTCAAACTCTTCTCGTCCATTTGATGATGGACTTCCTCCAAACAATCAAATGCATGTACATACGGAGAATCTGACACAAAGGATTCTCCCGTATTGATTTGGATAATGCAGGATACATATAAAGGTTTCACCAATTTCACTACCCTCTGAAAACACTCATATCCGATATATTCCACCAGCAGATTGGCCACCAGTAGCCCGGAATGTGGCAGCCTAAGATTGTCATCCAACAAGTCTGCGCTGATAGTCTCCAATACATCTCCTAATGCCTCGTAACGCTTCTTACATTCCGCAAGGAAATCCTGATTCACATCCACTCCGTAGACCTTCTTGATTTTATTTCTATCAATGTGCTCCAGACCGTTCCCTCCTGCGATACCCAGAATCATTATGGTATCCCTATCATAGGTTTCAAACTGCTCCCCCATCATTTGGTTTAAAACCTGCAGCTGGTAAACACTTTCCAAACTCATATGATTTTCATAATCGCTTAATTCTATCTTTTCCCATGGATTGCCCATTGCATTTGTCTCCACTCACTGCTTCTTTGCTTACAACTTCATAACCACCTCATACTGCTCCACTTGCCTGCTTCCGTTAAGCGTTTTTAAGGTTGTTACGATTTCATTTTTTATTTCAAACCCCAAAGACCGATACATACTCTGGGCTATTACGTTGTCTCTTTTTGTTTCCGTGGTATATGTTTCAATACCTCTTTCTTTCAACAAAACGATTACTTTCTCGAAAATCCCCCTTGCGATTCCCCTTCTTCGATATTCCGGAATCGTACAGGTGATAATATCGTAGGCGGTTTTCTCCTTGTCCTTTAATATGCTGTTCAAAACCAGACCTACACATTCTCCTGTCTCCGTATCAAAAGCACCTACGGAAATGCTGGGGTCATAATTCTGTTCCCTAAGCATTTCCGAAAACCGATCCAGGTTGACATCCTTTTTTAGTCGATCACTCATGGTCTTCCAGTTGGTTTCAAACAGTACCTCATCGGATACATTTTCTAAAGTTGTATACTTAATCATAGCCATCCTCCCTGTCCTTCCGCTTATCTTACAATCCCTTACAGTTCCTCACCGCATATTTCCATGTATCTTCTCATGGTTTTAAAACCCACACTTTCATAAAATGCCAAGGCACCCTCATTAAATTCCCACATATCCAGTTCTACTCTGGCAAAGCCGCGCTTTTTCGCATCTTCCTTGGCAAAATCAATGATAGCCGTGGCAATGCCTTTCCGCCTATGATTTTCATCCACCCCAAACTCTTCTATATGGAAAAACTTCTGCTCCTTTTTAAAAGGCGATTCCGGTCTCACAATATACTGGACTACGGCAAATCCCACGACTTCCTCACCCACAACAGCCACAATGACCCCGCTGTTTTCCTCTTCAAATCTTGTATATACAAAGGGTTCTATGACCTGCCAGCCATCTTCACGAAATACATCGGGGCGCCCCTTTACATGAACTTCATTGACCTGCTTACGAATCTTGTTCACCGATTCCAGTTCTTCACTTTTTGCGTATCTTACCACTATATTTTCCATGTATCTTCTCCCAATATGGTCTCTTCGTTATTTAAACCGAATCTTCTCGAAAATCTCTTCTGTCTCACATTTTGCACCGCCGAACTCCGGCCATGCTTCTATATTGTCATTGCTGCGCCTGGGGATAATATGCATGTGAAAATGAGGAACGCACTGGTCAGCACTTCTTCCATTTGTATTGATTAAATTGATGCCTTCATATCCGCAATCATCCACACAATGGTTTGAAACCTTCTTTACGGTATGCATTAAATGGTTCAGCGTCTCCTCATCACAATCCAGGATATTTTCAACATGCTTTTTCGTCATAGCTACCATATGACCATCCACATCCTTCATCATATCCATAAAAACAATTGTGTGCTCA
>JAZNGC010000064.1:0-21659 GCA_045589155.1 Lachnospiraceae bacterium | reverse complement strand
CTTATCTGCATCCGCAAACTTCTCACGTACCTTAGTCATAACAGCCTTCACATCGCTCTGGGCTTCGCAAGGATTTGCGCCGTCCATGCGGGCTTTTTCTGCCTTCTGGATATCTTTTGCCAGTCCTACATACTCAGGGTCTTTACGGCTCAGTGTAAACTCAGCCAGTCCCAAAGGATTGGAACGGTAGGAGGATGTCTCACCGGAAGGAATCAGTTCGTCAGTGGTTGTAACCGGATCATGAATCTCAGATACCACTCTGAGAACAAGGTTCTCAGGAAGGGCTCCCATAGCGGGCCAGTCTTTGATATTGGGACCAAAATGGATTTCCTGACTTTCGTCAGCAACACCCTTCGAGTCAAATACACGGTTTGCGTAAATCTTACTGTCAAAGTGATATTTATATTTACCCATTTCGCCGTCAAAGTCTGTAGCGGGTGTAAGCACACCTTTGTTAGCCGCTGTTGCCGCAATGGAACGTGCGTCCATAAGCGCAACAGAAGAAATCTGGCCATTCTGCAGTTTAGAACCTTCACGGTTCGGGAAGTTTCTGGTGGAGTGACGGATACTGAAGGCATTGTTTGCGGGAGTATCTCCTGCACCAAAGCAAGGACCGCAGAATGCAGTCTTCATAACCGCACCGGTTTCCAAGATAGTTGCTGCACAACCGTTCTTAATCAGTTCCATATATACGGGCATAGATGCGGGATATACACTAAGTGTAAACTCATCTGCACCAATGTACTGTCCTTTCAGGATATCTGCTGCCGCACAGATATTTTCAAATCCACCGCCGGCACAACCTGCGATAATACCCTGGTCCACTACAAATTTGCCATTTTTTACTTTATCACGAAGGCTGTATTCTACAGCGCCATCCAGGCTGACAAGTGCTTTCTTCTCTGTTTCAGCAAGGATATCCAGAAGATTTGCATTGAGTTCTTCAATGGTATATGTATTGCTGGGATGGAAAGGCATTGCAATCATGGGACGGATTTTGGACAGATCCACTTCCATAAATCCATCATAGTATGCAACTTCACCGGGATTCAATTCCTGATATTCCTCTTTTCTGCCGTGAATCTCATAGAATTCTTTGATTTCATCATCGGTACGCCAAATAGAAGAAAGACAAGTTGTCTCTGTAGTCATAACATCGATACCGATACGGAAATCTGCGCTGAGGGCAGATACGCCGGGACCTACAAATTCCATTACTTTGTTTTTCACAAAACCATTTTTAAATACTGCACCGATGATTGCCAGTGCCACGTCCTGGGGACCTACGCCTTTTACGGGCTCGCCGGTGAGATATACCGCAACCACACCGGGCATATTGATATCATAAGTCTGATTTAAAAGCTGTTTTACAAGTTCGGGACCGCCTTCACCCATGGCCATTGTACCAAGAGCACCGTAACGGGTATGGGAGTCAGATCCTAAAATCATCTTTCCGCCGCCTGCCATCATTTCTCTTGCAAACTGGTGGATAACTGCCTGATGAGGGGGTACATAAACACCGCCGTATTTCTTTGCGCAAGACAGACCAAACATGTGGTCATCTTCATTAATGGTACCACCTACCGCACACAAAGAGTTGTGACAGTTTGTCAGTACATAGGGCATGGGGAACTTCTCCAGTCCTGATGCTCTCGCTGTCTGAATGATACCTACAAAGGTAATATCATGGGATGTCAGTTTATCAAAACGGATGCGCAGTTTTTCCATACTGCCGGAGGTATTGTGATTTTTCAAAATACCATAGGCAATGGTGTTTTCTGCTGCTTCCTTACGGGTAATCTCTTTTCCTGTTTTCGCTTTCAGAGCTGCTGCCGCCTCGGGACCGTCTGCAATCACTTCACAGCCGTTCACCAGATAAGCTCCGCCGTCCATCAACTTAATCATGGGAATCCTCCTAATTTATAACTCTTTTTCATTCTTTCACATTTTACCACTTTACTCACAAAAAGCAAGCTCATTGCTATTATATACGATTGTATACAATAATGCAATGAGCAGTTTGCTTAAAATATCACTATTTTACCATAATTACACTGTAACTTCTGTTACCCTGCTGCCTATTCTGCTTCGCCGACAGGTTCTGTCTCAGTTTCACCGGCAGACTCAGATTCAGTAGCTGTTTCGTCCAGCACTTCCTCTTCCCCGTCAGTGGGCAATTTGAAATTCGCCTTATCCAAATCTCCCATTACCTGTTCCCACAAATCGATGCAGTATTGCTTGGTAAATACGGGGATTCTCTTGTGCACATCACTGGTAAGACCCATCTCTTCCGTAAAGTCATCCATAAAATATGTACTGATATATTTCTCATCCGGGGATACCCAAGTAACGGTGGGTTCTGCGCCGTAATCCTTAATGTACACGTCGCCTTCCTCGGTCTTAGCAAGAGTAACCGTTGCCATTGCTCCTAAGAAACGTGCTCCGGCACCCTCTTTGGAAGTGGCTGCTGAGTTGATATAGTTACCAAGAGAATAGTATACCAACATTCTGTGGCCATCCTCACGCTCAAACCATTCAACAGGTTCGATTACATGGGGATGTGTTCCCAAAACCAGATCAACTCCGGCATTTAAGAATACCTTCGTCCAATCCTTCTGCCACGCGGAAGGGGTAAACACGTACTCTGTTCCACCGTGAGGACATACAATAACGAAATCCGCCAGTTCTTTTGCTTTCTCAATATCCGCCAGAACCAGATTTTTATCCATAAGATTTACGATATAAGGTGCATCCTCCGGAACGGGAATTCCGTTTGTACCATAGGTATAGTTTAAAATAGCAACCTTAATACCGTCCTGCTCATACACATAAATGGTATCTCTGGCTTCCTGACTGTCATACATACCAAGGATAGCAAGTTCCGGATGATTTGTCTTCCAGTAGTTTACCGTGTTAAGAGCACCCTGTAAACGCTTGTCTAACGTATGGTTTGTTGCATGAAGCACTACATCAAATCCGGCCTTCGCAATAGAATCTGCCATGGCAGTGGGAGAGTTAAAGGTAGGATAACCGGAATAACCATATTCCTCACCGGCCATAACAACTTCCTGGTTGATAATGGCAAGATCCTTTTCCTGCACATAGTCTGTCACATGCTCAAACATGAAATCATAATTATAGGTTCCGTCCTCCTGAAGACCTGCCTTAATTAATCTGCCATGGGGAAGCACATCTCCCACCATAATCAGATCTAACTCCGGCTCTACATAGGGTTCGGGTTCAGGAATAGGCTCCGGCTCCGGCTCAGGCTCCGTTTCACTTTCCGGTTCCGTACTTAAACTTTCCGTTCCGGAAGCTTCCGTCAACAAACTTCCGCTTTCTTCCGTACTTTCCACATTGTTTGATATGGTCTGCTTATCTTCTCCGCAGCCCCATGCCAGTAATCCTAACATCAGACAGAGAGACAAGACAAGCACCACCAGTAAGCTTTTCTTTTTCATCATTCTCGCACTTTCTTTTGTATTATAAAATCACTTTATCCAAATGCCAAATTTCATCTACATACTGCTGGATGGTTCTGTCAGAGGTAAATTTACCGGAGCATGCCACATTCAAAATAGCACTCTTTGCCCAGTTCTTTTCATCTCTGTAAGCAGCTTCCACTTTTTTCTGTGCTTCCGCATAAGACTTAAAGTCTTTCAGAATAAAGTACGTATCTGCCTTGTCGGTACTCTGTGTATTTAACAAGGAGTTATACAGAGGTCGGAACAGTTCGGTATGACCGTAAGTACCGTTAATCAACTGCATCAATACTCTGCGGATATCCTGGTCATTATTGAAAATATCCATGGGATTATAACCACCAAAGTTTTCATACTGAATTACTTCATCAGAGCTTAATCCAAAGATAAATGCATTTTCTTCGCCCACTTCCTCTACGATTTCCACATTGGCACCGTCCATAGTTCCAAGAGTCAGCGCACCATTTAACATAAACTTCATGTTACCTGTACCGGAAGCTTCCTTACTTGCAGTGGAAATCTGTTCGGAAACATCTGCTGCCGCAAAAATCCATTCTGCATTAGATACACGATAGTTTTCAATGAACACTACTTTAAGCTTACCACCGATAGTCGGATCGTTGTTTACCACGTCTGCCACGGAGTTGATCAGCTTAATGGTAAGTTTTGCATTCCGATAACCTGCTGCCGCTTTCGCACCAAAGATAAAGGTTCTGGGATAGAACTCCATCTCAGGATTATCTTTAATCTGGTTGTACAGATGCATTACATGCAAAATATTAAGAAGCTGACGTTTATACTCATGAAGTCTCTTAACCTGTACGTCAAAAATGGATCTGGGATCTACTTCAACACCGTTGTGCTCCAAAATATATTTTGCAAGGCGTACCTTGTTGCGGTATTTGATATTCATGAATTCCTGCTGTGCCTTTTCATCTTCTGCATAAACAGCCAGTTTGCTGATATGCGGCAAATCGGTAATCCATTCGTCACCGATATGTTCTGTCACCCAATCTGCAAGCAGGGGATTTCCATGAAGCAGGAAACGTCTCTGTGTGATACCGTTCGTCTTATTATTAAATTTCTCAGGGAACATTTCATAGAAGTCACGAAGTTCCTGTTTTTTCAAGATTTCTGTGTGCAGTCTTGCCACACCGTTTACGGAGTAGCCGGCTGCGATAGCCAAATGAGCCATTTTTACCTGCCCGTCATAGATGATTGCCATCTTGCGCACTTTTTCCTGAGCATCCACATTCGGGTCATCTTTGTATTTTGCTTCAATCTGCATTACAAAGCGGCGGTTGATTTCTTCCACAATCTGATACACTCTGGGAAGCAATCTGGAGAACAACTCGATCGGCCATTTCTCAAGTGCTTCGGACATAATGGTATGGTTTGTGTATGCACAGGTTTTGGTTGTTACCTCCCATGCCTCATCCCATTCCAGACCATAGTCATCCATAAGAATACGCATCAATTCTGCCACTGCCACTGTGGGATGGGTATCATTGAGCTGGAAAGTTACTTTCTCATAGAATTTGCGCACGTCGTCATGTTTGCGCATATATTTTGCCACTGCTTCCTGTACGGATGCAGAAATGAAGAAATATTGCTGTTTCAGACGAAGTTCTTTACCCGCATAATGATTGTCATTGGGATAAAGGACTTCCACAATATTTCTTGCCAGGTTTTCCTGCTCTACCGCTTTCTGATAGTCACCCTTGTCAAAGGAATCCAGCTGGAAACATTCTACCGGTTCAGCATCCCAAATACGGAGGGTATTTACAATGCCGTTTCCATAGCCAACAATAGGTAAATCAAAAGGTACAGCCTTTACAGACTGGTAATTTTTCTGTTCAAAATGACCTCCGCCATTTTCATCAACGGTGACATCTACGTAACCACCAAATTTGACTGTCTTTGTATATTCCGGTCTTCTGAGTTCAAAAGGATTTCCATCCACCAACCAGTTATCGGGAACTTCCACCTGATAACCATCGCGGATTTCCTGTTTGAACATACCATAACGGTAGCGGATACCACAGCCGTAAGCAGGGTAGCCCAATGTTGCCAGGGAATCTAAAAAGCAAGCTGCCAAACGTCCCAGACCACCATTACCCAGTGCTGCATCGGGTTCCATATCTTCTACCACGTTTAAGTTAAGTCCCAGTTCTTCCAGGGCTTCCTTTACCTCATTGTAAGCCTGAAGGTTAATAAGGTTGTTACCAAGGGCACGGCCCATCAAAAATTCCATGGACAAATAGTAAACCGTCTTAGGGTCTTCCTTTTCGTATGCCTTCTGAGTGTCCATCCAGTTATCTACAATCACATCTTTTATCGCATAAGATACTGCCTGAAAGATTTGCTGCTGGTCTGCTTCTTCCAAAGTTTTACGGTAAAGTGTCTTTACATTATACTTAACACTTTTTTTAAACAGTTCTTTGTCAAATTTTAACATTAGTAATTCTCCTTTCGCCCCAAGGTTTGGGAAAACGCTTTCTACCATTATAGCAAAAAGCAGTTGGTATTCCAACTGCTTTTGCAAATTTCCTTAACACTTTTCAAGTGAAATTACTACTTTTTCGCCGTTTACATTCCATTCCTTGCTCACTGCAAAAGTAACGTCTTTCGTCAACTCATCTGCCAATACCTTTCCGGCAATCGCTTCTTTGTTTTTCACAACCAATTCAGCCAGTTTTGCATTGTCATTTACGGATACTTTGATATGATCCATTACTTCAAATCCGGAATCTTTACGCATAGTCTGGATTTTACTGATCACTTCATATACATAACCTTCCTCAATAAGTTCCTCTGTCAGGTTTGTATCCAGTACAACAGTTGCCACATTGTCTGCCTCTGTCACATATCCTGCTTTCTGGGCAATATCAATAAGCAAATCTTCCTCGGCCAGTTTTACTTCCACACCATCTACATCAAAGGTGATAAATCCGGTTGCCTTCAAGTCGTCCATAGCTGCATTTCCATCGATAGCAGCCAGTGTCTTCTGGATACCACCCAGTTGTTTGCCGTACTTAGGACCTACCGTACGGAGCTGGGGTTTGAATGTATAAGAAGTAAAGTCTCTCACATCATCTGTGAATACGACATTCTTAACGTTAAGTTCATCACGGATGATTTCCTGATAGAATTCACCCAGTTCAAAAGGAGCTTTGATAAACATGTTTCCGATAGGCTGACGGTTTTTGATAGCCGCATTGTTTCTGCAGGCACGGCCCATTACAACCGCCTTCAGAACGTGTTCCATATCCTCTTCCAATTTTGTGTCAATCCATTCTTCCTTCGCTACAGGGAAGTCACACAGATGTACACTCTCAGGAGCGCTCTTATCTACGCTTCTTACCAGATTCTGGTAGATATCCTCGGTCATGAAAGGAATCATGGGAGCTGCTGTCTTAGCAACAGTTACCAGTGCGGTGTAAAGAGTCATATAAGCATTAATCTTATCCTGCTCCATGCCCTTTGCCCAGAAACGTTCACGGCCACGTCTTACGTACCAGTTACTCATTTCATCCACAAAGGAATCCAATGCTCTTGCCGCTTCGGGAATGCGATAATTTCCAAGGTGGTCATCCACTGCTTTTACAACGGAATTCAGTTTAGACAAAAGCCATTTGTCCATAACGGGTAATTTATCATATTCCAAAGTATATTTGGAAGCATCAAAACCATCAATATTAGCGTACAATACGAAGAATGCATAAGTATTCCACAAAGTACCCATAAACTTACGCTGACCTTCCATAACCGCCTTACCGTGGAAACGGTTGGGAAGCCAAGGAGCTGAGTTAATGTAGAAGTACCATCTGATTGCGTCGGCACCGTAACTCTCCAGTGCTTCAAAAGGATCTACCGCATTTCCTTTGGACTTACTCATCTTCTGACCGTTCTCGTCCTGTACATGTCCCAGTACGATTACATTCTCATAAGGAGCTTTATTAAAGAGCAATGTAGAGATAGCCATCAGGGAATGGAACCAACCTCTGGTCTGGTCCACTGCTTCAGAAATAAACTGTGCAGGGAACTGCTGCTCAAATAATTCTTTGTTCTCAAAGGGATAGTGATGCTGTGCGAAAGGCATTGCACCGGAGTCAAACCAGCAGTCGATAACCTCGGGTACACGGTGCATGGTCTTGCCACAATCCGGACATACAAAAGTCACTTCATCAATATAAGGTCTGTGAAGTTCCACTTTTGCATTTTCAGCATTGCCGCTACGCTCTGCCAGTTCCGCGCGGCTTCCGATACACTCCTGATGTCCGCATTCGCACTCCCAGATATTCAGCGGAGTACCCCAGTAACGGTTACGGGAAATCGCCCAGTCCTGAATGTTTTCAAGCCAGTTGCCGAAACGTCCCTTACCGATGGATTCGGGAATCCAGTTAACCGTATTGTTATTGCGGATCAAGTCGTCTCTTACTGCAGTTTCTTTGATATACCAGGACTCACGTGCATAGTAAATCAGCGGAGTATCACATCTCCAGCAGTGAGGATATTCATGCTCGAATTTGGGAGCTTCAAACAACTTGCCTTCTGCCTCCAAATCCTTCAGGATTACAGGGTCAGCGTCTTTTACAAATTTACCTGCATAAGCAGTTTCCTCTGTCATTTCACCTTTTCCGTTTACAAACTGTACAAAAGGAAGGTCATACTTACGTCCTACCTGGGCATCGTCTTCACCAAATGCAGGAGCAATATGTACGATACCTGTACCGTCTGACATGGTAACGTAACCGTCACATGTCACATAATGGGCTTTCTTATTCTGTTTCTTTGCCACATCTACTGCCCAAGGGAAAAGAGATTCATACTCTTTATATTCTAAATCCTTGCCTTTGTAGGTTTCCAAAACTTCATAAGCTTTTACGCCGTTTTCTTCATCTGCCAGTTTACCCAGAACAGAATCCAAAAGTGCCTCAGCCATATAATATGTTCTACCGTCACCGGCTTTTACCTTGCAATAATTCTCATCCGGGTTTACACAAAGTGCAACGTTAGAAGGCAGTGTCCAAGGTGTTGTGGTCCATACCAGGAAGTATGCATCTTCCCCTGTCACTTTGAAGGAAGCGATAGCGGAACGTTCCTTTACAGTCTTATATCCCTGGGATACCTCTGCTGTAGACAGAGGGGTTCCGCAACGGGGACAATAGGGAACAATCTTGAAACCTTTATATAAAAGGTCTTTGTTCCAAATTTCTTTCAGCGCCCACCACTCGGACTCAATGAAATTATCATCATAGGTTACGTACGGATTATCCATATCAGCCCAGAAACCAACTGTGCCGGAGAAATCCTCCCACATACCTTTATATTTCCATACGGATTCCTTACATTTGCAAATAAAGGGCTCCATACCATATTCTTCAATCTGTTCCTTACCATTTAAGCCCAGCAGTTTTTCTACTTCCAGCTCTACCGGCAGACCATGGGTATCCCATCCTGCTTTTCTGGGCACCATATATCCCTTCATGGTACGGTATCTGGGAATCATATCCTTGATAACACGTGTAAGCACGTGGCCGATATGAGGCTTACCGTTAGCAGTAGGCGGTCCGTCGTAGAAGGTATAGGTAGGACCTTCCTTACGGTTCTCCATACTTTTTTCAAAGATGCTGTTGTCTTTCCAGAACTGCTCTACTTTTTTCTCGCGTTCCACGAAATTAAGATCTGTTGATACTTTTTCGTACATGACTTTTTTCCTTTCTTTTCTTCTTAAAACACGAAAGCCGCATCCCGTAATAGGACGCGGCCATAGCACACGAAAACCACCTGTTACAGCATACGCTTTTACTTTCGTAAAAGTTATATGTTACCCGATAACGGCGGATTGCCGGCTTGGACTACTTGCCAATAGCTTTTGCCCTTGCGACTCAAAAGTGATTTTCCACATTTCCCTACTCGTACCGGTCTTGCACCCTCACCGGCTCGCTGCAACTTTAAAGAAAAGCGTACTCTCTTCGTCTACGTCTTTACAGTAAAATATAAAGTTTCTTTGGCAGTATTATATAGTTGCTTACCACTTATTGTCAAGAAAAACCTTGTCACATACACATTGACTCATTTTAACAGCCTATTGTTCCATCTGCCTTCCCAAAAATCCCGCTGCGGACATGATTAATTTTTGTTCCACATCACCCATTTTATTTTTGGCATCATTTTCCAACAAAATAACCGCACCGATAACGTCACCTTCACATATAATAGGTGTAATTGCCTCCTGCTCATATTCCAAAGGAATTTCCTCCGTAACAGCTATGAAGCTTCGTTCGGATTTAGAAGCAATTACTGTTTCCCTATTTTCCATCTTTTCCTCTAAACTTTTGCTAATACTTTTTCCAACCAGATTTTTGTATCCGCCGGCCACTGCCACAAACTGATCCCGGTCTGTAATCAATGCAATATGTCCGGATACCTGGGATAAGCTTTCCGCATACTGTTTTGCAAAAGTCATCATTTCACCAATTGGCGAATATTTTTTCAAAATAATTTCTCCCTCTCTGTCGGTAAAGATTTCCAGCGGATCCCCCTCACGGATACGCAAGGTACGGCGGATCTCCTTTGGGATTACTACACGACCAAGATCATCAATTCTTCTGACTATTCCTGTTGCTTTCATAACTATATAAAATCTCCTTGCTCTACAAATTTGTATTGTTAGTATCTGTAAAGTAAGGAAAATTATGCGTTTAATCTAAAAAGCCGTTCCTTCCACTGCTTTCGCAGCGAAAAGAACGACTTTTTTAATTCTCACTATTCACAATAATTACTCTTTACGTATTCCTTAATGCCTTCATGGTCTTCCGGCATTCTGCATCCAACGATAAATTCGCCTTCATTATTGGAACTTCTGATTACGGAACCTTCTAACGGCTTGTTTTTTAGAATTTCAAATCCCAACACACTTACCAAAACATCAGTACCTTTTGCCTGTGCAAAGTATTCATCTCTTACCGCAAATGCAAAGCCGTTTGCACTAATGTTTACCATTTTTCCATGGAAGGTTTTATCTTCCTCTTTTGCCTTGATGGTGCAAAGATTGGAAAGGGGCATTCTGGGATATTTTCTTCTATTAAATACTTTAGGATTCTTATCAACGGTAATTTTGTATTGACCCTTTTCACCGGGCTTCGCACGATGCACTTCCAATTCATCCCAAGTATAAAGAACATTGTCCACGACAATGCGCAAGTGACACATTGCCATTTTTTCACCGGTACCTATAATCATGGTCTGTTTGTCGTCAATTGATATCCATATATCCTTTTCAATCCGGTCAACAACCTCGCCAACATATTCGCGTTTATTGCTGCTTTCCATATCGCCAATAGTTACGGATAACTTCATACCTTCTTTGACATCATGGACACCCATGAATCCGCCAACACCAAGTTCCTCCATCAGGTGTCCTACTACACCTTCAATATCAAGGGCACTCTGGGCGCTGGCTTCGTATTTGCTCAGCATGGTCTTGGTGGTTTGTTCTGCATCTGTGATGTTCTCTGTCATCACACCCATGACATCACATACCTGCTTCATGTTATCAACCAGTATAAGGTTGGAGTTTTCCACTTCCTTAACCGCTTCATCCACAACCTTGATATTCTGACCTAAAGTTGTCGCATCCTTTGTGATATCTGCCACACTCTTGTTTACGTTTGCCACTTTATCAATATTGGTCTGAATCAAACCAACGGTCTCAGATATGGATTCCAGCATCTTCTCTGAAGTCTCCTCCAGATGTGCAAGAGCATCCATAATTCTACCGGAGGATGTCTTTGTTCCGCTACTCAGTTCACGGATTTCATCAGCAACCACTGCAAATCCTTTTCCGGCTTCACCTGCTCTTGCTGCCTCAATAGATGCATTTAATGCAAGTAAATTAGTTTTTGATGTAATACCCTCAATTGTACTTGTTTCCTGTTTTACGTTCTCAAACTCTGCCTTAAATTCAACCAGAATCTCTTCTACCTTAGCAGAGAGTTCTGCCATCTTATTAGTAGTTTCCACCACGTCTTCAAGGTCTTCAGAACTCTTATTTGCATGTTCAGTTGATGCGGAAATCAGGCTCACTACCTCTTCCATAAGATCGGAAACATTCTTAACCTGTGTATCGATAACTGTGGTCATCTCCATGGAGGACATGGTCTTATCATTAAGAATGTCATTATTAACGGAAAGCTCCTGCATGCCTTTCACAACATTATCAGCGCCTTCTTTATTCTCATCTGCCAGTTCGCGTACAACGGTAACACCATCCACAACCGCATTGCTGGCAACCTTAACTTTTTCTACAGTTTGTACTACTCTCTCTAAGTTTCCTTCAATAGAGCCTGTAAGAGCACCGTCGGATTCCACCAAGTGTTTAATCGCCATATTGGTACATGCATAGCAACAGAGAACAATCGCGAACTGAAGTGCACATTCTACGCTGGACACGAACTCCATCATGTCCTTTACACGGCCTTTATAGAGATTGCTGGTGATAAGTATAAACAAAGTAACCCACATCATGATTCTTATCAGCTTGGGATTCTTATATAAAATTAAAATGGAAATAAGCGGAAGGACAAATACATAGTTTATGGTATCCATGGAGGTCCATGCAATAACCGCATAGAAAGTCAAATAGCCAATTCCCATAATCCATTTGTAACCGGACCAGTCCATACCTTTTACTTTCAGTAAGATTCCGGCCGTCACATATTCAATCCAGCCCACGGCAGAAAAAATAATGAACCAGTTGGCACTTACCTCGCCCTGTGCCATCTTTGCCCCGTAAAATATAGTTACAATAAGCATCAACGAAAGCCAAGTCGTACCTGCCCGTTTGTTCGCTCTCGCATCGAAATACTTCTGATCATAATTCTGCATATGCCCGCTTCCCTTCTGTCTTTATTTGTATGGTACTATTTTACCATATCTTATCTAAAATTTCCACTATTTTTCTTTATCTTTTCTTGATTTTCTTAAGTTCCTGAATTATCATATCTATTGGAAAGATTATTTCTACAATAACATATAAATCGGAGGATATTCTTATGGGTTTTTTAACAGGTAAAACCGCAATTATTACCGGTGCAGGCCGCGCAACTTTAAAGAACGGCGAGTGCGGTTCCATCGGATATGGTATTGCAACCGCATATGCCAAAGAAGGAGCAAATCTGGTAATCACAGGACGTAACGTACAGAAACTGGAGGATGCTAAAGAAGAATTAGAAAGACTTTATGGCATTAAAGTTTTGGTAGTAGCAGCCGATGTTAACGCTGGTGCTGACAACGAGGCTATTGTGAACGGCGTAATCAAACAGGCAATGGACACTTTCGGCAGAATTGACGTTGTGATCAACAATGCTCAGGCTTCCGCTTCCGGCGTTCCTATTGCAGACCATACTACAGAACAGTTTGACTTAGCTGTTTATTCCGGACTTTACGCTACATTCTACTATATGAAAGCTGCATATCCTTATTTGAAAGAAACACAGGGAACCATCATCAACTTTGCTTCCGGTGCAGGCCTTTTCGGTAACTTCGGACAGTGCTCTTATGCAGCAGCTAAAGAAGGTATCCGCGGCTTAACCCGTGTAGCTGCAACCGAATGGGCAAAAGACGGCGTTAACGTAAACGTAATCTGTCCTTTGGCATGGACTGCTCAGCTTGAGAACTTCCAGCTTGCTTATCCCGAAGCATTTGAAAAAAATGTTCATATGCCTCCCGCAGGTCATTACGGAAATGTAGAAACAGAAATCGGCCGCGTTTGCGTACAGCTTGCAAATCCCGACTTTAAGTATCTGACCGGTGAAACTCTCACTTTGGAAGGCGGCATGGGTCTGAGACCGTAATTTTTCTACTAAATTAAATACGAAGGCAATTAAAAAGGCGGTTCTTTTGAAAATCCATTCAAAAGCTCCGCCTTTTTTAACTTAATCTTTAATTTCCTGTAATTCCGTTTCGGTTTCCAACATCCTTTCCAACAGACTTTCCTGTTGGTGTTCTTCCGCATCTAACTGTTCTTGAAGTTCCATCAGTTTTGCATAGTCTGTTGCAAGTGTAGGATCCATCAATTGCAATTTCAGTTCTGCCGCCCTCTCTTCACTTTCCGCAAGCTGTCTTTCGTACTTTTCCAACTGCTTCACCAGACGTGACTTAACCTTGCCCGGATTATAATAAGTTTTCTTGTCAAATACATCCTGTAGGGTAGGTACATCCTCTGCCCCACGTTTAAGTCCTCCGGCTACCGTTCCGCCTGTACCCGCACTATTACCCGCAGGAGCAGCGTTTCCGCCCAGGCTATTCTTTACACTTTCCGATTTCGCTTTCTCTTGTAAGTATTCTTCATAGCCGTAATTATACTGGGTAACACGGTCTCCCTCAAATTCCAGAATACCGGTAGCTACCTGCTTCACAAAGTATCTGTCATGAGATACAAACAGCACTGTCCCTTCAAAACCTTGCAGCATCTGTTCCAAAGCCTCTTTCCCTACCATATCCATATGATTTGTGGGCTCATCCAAGATTAATAAGTTCGGTTTTGTCTGAAACATCTTACAAAGAGCAAGGCGTACTTTTTCACCTCCGGAGAGTTGTCCCATTTTCTTTTCCACTTCTTCGCCGGAGAACAGGAAACCTCCAAGAGCACTTCTCACATCCCCCCGAAGCAAATCAGGATATTCCTGCCAGAAATTTTCCAGAACTGTCTGGTCCGGGTCCACATGGTCTACCACCGCTCTCTGCTGGTCGAAGTATCCCCATTCCACGTTTTGTCCAATTGTAAAACTTCCGCCAAGAGGGGCTATCATTCCCACTATAGTTTTTAAGAGAGTAGACTTTCCTTTCCCATTCTCTCCCAAAATAGCCAGGCGTTCTTTTTTCCGCAGATCAAAAGAAACCCTACTAAGTTCCTTGTCATACCCGATTTTCAATCCTCTTGCCGACAGCACATCGGTATAACTCTCTATCCTTGGTTTAAACATGGCATGGAACGTCTTGGTATCAAAGCGTCTGGGTTTTTCAATTTTAACCATATGTTCAATGACCATCCGCTTGGAACGGGTTGCCGCCACCTTTGTAGGTGTGTTTTTCCACTTTTCAATCCATTCCGTCAAACGTTTGATTTCTTTTTGCTGTTCCTCGTAATCCTTTTCCTGCTTAATCAAATTTTCTTCTTTTCGTTTCACAAAGGCAGAATAATTTCCCGGATAGCGTTTGATCTGATGGTATTCTATCTCATAAGTCACATCGATAATCCGATCCAAAAACATTCGGTCATGGGACACGATTATGACAGCCTTGTCATAATTTTTCAGATAATTCTCCAACCATTCAATGGTAGGTAAATCCAAATGGTTAGTGGGTTCGTCAAGGAGCATAATATCCGGTCTGCTGAGCAAAAGCTTTATAAATGCCACCTTCGTCTGCTGGCCTCCCGAAAAGCTACCGATAGGGCGTTTCAAATCCTCCAGTGCAAATCCAAAACGCTGGAACATAATCTCCATATCCCGCCGCCAACTATAGCCTCTGAGCGCTTCCATTTTCTTTTGCAGCCCATCGTACTCATACAATATTTTCTCATTATCACTTTCTTCACGAAGCAGTTGTTCAATCTCTGCCATTCTCTCCTCACAGGCAAACACAGGTGCAAAAGTCTTTTTTATCTCCTCCTCCACACTGATTTCCCCATCCGGAAAACTGATTTGTCTTAAGAAGCCTATTTCCTGCTTTCCTGCCATAAAGATACCGCACTCTTCATCACTGTCCAGATTGTTCATTTTGATATCACCGGCAATCAGTTTTAAAAGTGTGGTTTTTCCACAACCGTTTCTTCCTACTATGGCTATTTTTTCATTGTCATGAACCTCAAAGTTCACATCCTCCAATATGGTATCTGCCGCATATTGGACGAGGGCATGTCTGATTTCATATCTCATTTTCGTTTCCTATTTCTTCTATTTCCTTTCGTACCTTAATTTTCTTTATTCTTTCCATTCTTCTCTGCACTATTTTTTGCCGTTCTTTTGCAAAGTTTTCTTCTCTAAGTACACTTTGATAAGTTTTCCATCTCTTTTCCAAAAGATCACCCTGTAAAATAGCCGCTTTCACAGCACATCCCGGCTCTGTCTTATGTTTACAATCCGAGAATTTACAAGCACTTATCAATTCCTCAATATCCTCAAAGGAATTCTGCATCCCCTGCTCAGCCTCACTGACGATCAATTTCCGCATCCCGGGCGTATCAATAATTCGCCCGCCGCCTTTTATCACATTTCCATCCGGCAATCTGATTGCCTCCGGCAGATACATGCATTGTTTATAGGTCGTTGTATGGCGTCCCTGGGCGTCCGCCTCCCGGATTCCTCCTGTCGTCATCTCTTCCTTGCCCACGAGTACATTGGTCAAAGATGATTTCCCCACTCCCGAAGAGCCCAGTAACACAGCGGTCCTTCCTCTTGCAAACAAATGCTCCATCTCTGCAATTCCCTCTCCGGTAACCGAGCTGATACAAAAGACATCCACACCGGGTGCCACTCTATATATCTGCTCCAGATATGTACTTCTATTCACACACAAATCAGCCTTTGTCAGAACAATAACCGGAAGGCCTCCGCTCTGCCAGGATACAGTCAAATATCTCTCCAACTTTGAGAGATTAAAATCCCGGTTTAAAGACATGGTGATAAATACATAATCAAAATTTGCAGCCACCGCTTGGTCCGGCAAGCCCTGCGTAGCATTTAGACGCATAAATACTGATTTTCTTGGCAACACACCTGTAATCAGACTATCACCCGTCTCATTGTAAATTATACTTACTTCATCTCCCACCGTAGGAAAAACTGCTCCCTCTTTTCCATTATAAAAATTCGCTGTCTTTAGTTTTCCAAATAATTTCTCATTCTCCGCCAATAACTCATAGCGTTCTCTGTGCACTGCCATAACAGTTGCTTTTTCATACATTTTTTGGTTCATTGTTGTTCTCCTAAGTTTCTTAATTCTTTTCGTTTTGTTTTCTCGTTTTCTGTCTCATAAAAGATTTTGATTGAGATTACATATGAACCATATAACAGCCGTTTGACAATGTATAAAAAAACGTGGTATCAAAATGACACCACGCAAATAAACATTTCCTGATAAAAATAGTCTTATTTATTCGAAATCGAGGTAATCATATGCAATCTTCTGTTTTTTGTTAAAATTATTAATGTCTTTGCCATAATCTGTTACCTCCTTCTTTCTAATATATTTTTACAATCATCTGCCAAGCGAAGGGCGCTCGTCCTTATTTATAATAGTTCTATTTACCATGTTTTGTCAATTATTTTCAAACCGTGGACCCTACAATCGTTTTGTTTGTATATTTATGCACTATTATTGTGTTTTATGCAATCATTTTATGCATTTATTCACAAACATTCATCTTTTTTACTTTTTTATTCAATCCCCTATTGCATTTTATACCAAAAGAGTGTATAGTGGTCACAGAATACAAAATTTTTCAAAATAAATGGAGGCTTTAATTATGAAAGAAAAGGTTATTTTAGCTTATTCCGGTGGTCTTGATACTACCGCAATCATCCCTTGGTTAAAAGAAAACTTCGATTATGAAGTTGTTTGTGTCTGCATCGACTGTGGACAGGAAGAAGAGTTGGACGGACTTGATGAACGTGCAAAATTCTGCGGAGCTGAAAAATTATACATTCTCGACGTAGTAGACGAATTCTGTGAAGAATATATCGCTCCCTGCGTACAGGCAAATGCCATCTACGAAAACAAATATCTTCTCGGTACTTCCATGGCCAGACCTTTGATCGCAAAAAAACTGGTTGAAATCGCACGTAAAGAAGGTGCTGTTGCAATTTGCCACGGTGCTACCGGTAAAGGTAATGACCAGATCCGTTTTGAACTTGGTATCAAAGCACTTGCACCCGACATCAAAATTATCGCAGCATGGAGAAACGAAAAATGGACCATGGATTCCCGTGAGTCCGAAATCGAATACTGTAAAGCACATGGTATCGATCTTCCTTTCTCCGCAGATTCCTCTTACAGCCGTGACCGTAACATCTGGCATATCAGCCATGAAGGTCTTGAACTGGAAGATCCTGCAAATGAGCCTAATTACGAGCATCTGCTTGTTTTGGGAACCACTCCCGAAAAAGCACCTGACGAAGGCGAATATGTAACAATGACTTTCGAAAAAGGTATTCCTACTTCCGTAAACGGAAAAACTATGAAATATGCTGATATCATCCGTGAACTCAACAAGCTTGGTGCAAAACACGGCGTTGGTATCATCGACATCGTTGAAAACCGTGTGGTTGGCATGAAGTCCCGTGGTGTATATGAAACTCCCGGTGGTACTATCCTGATGGAAGCTCATCAGCAGTTAGAGGAACTGATTTTGGACCGTGATACATACACCATGAAAAAGGAAATGGGTAACCGTCTTGCAGACATCGTGTACGAAGGAAAATGGTTTACACCTCTTCGTGAGGCTGTACAGGCATTCATTGAAAAAACTCAGGAATGCGTAACCGGTGAAGTTAAATTCAAACTTTATAAAGGAAATATTATTAAAGCAGGAACTACTTCTCCTTACTCTCTGTACAATGAATCTATTGCATCCTTTACAACAGGTGATTTGTATGACCACCACGACGCAGAAGGATTTATCAACCTGTTTGGTCTCTCTTGCAAAGTTCGTGCTATGAAAATGCAGGAAGTTAATGGAAAGAACTAAGTAATGACTGTTATACTAATTGTTAGCGCATATCTTTTAGTTGTAAATTTAATTGGCTTTGCCCTCATGGGCATAGATAAAAGAAAAGCAGTGAAGGGAGCCTTCCGGGTGCCGGAAGCAACTCTCTTCGTTGTTGCGCTTATCGGCGGCAGTATCGGCTCTCTCTTTGGTATGTACACATTCCGGCACAAAACCCGGAAATGGTATTTTGTCTATGGAATGCCTGTTATCTTATTTTTACAGCTCGCCATTACCATTATTCTTTTTTTCTACGCTCCCATTGAGTTTTTGACAATGTAACCGTTGTTTTTCATGACTGCTGTATTTCAGAAAGAGGTAAGCTTATGATGCATGTTGCAGTTTGCGATGACAATGTGGCGGACAGAAAGCAATCCGAACGTCTTTTACATCGCGAATCCGACAAACGACTGACCAATGCAGGCAACTTCTATATTGATTCTTACGGAACCGCAGAAAGTTTACTCGCAAATCCCATGCGCTACGAGGTATATTTTATCGACGTATGCCAAGGGACTCTTACCGCTATGGACATATTAGATGCCCTTAGCAGACAAGGCATTAATACTCCTGTGGTTTTTTGTTGCTCTAAAACAGATTACCGTAAGCTGCCCATTCCCGAAAAGGAGTTGGAGCGTGTTATATTTCTGGACAAACCATTGAACGCAGTAGAACTTGCTTCTATACTGGACACTGCCCAAAAGCTTGCCGATGAAACAATTCCTTTTATTGAATTGCGTTCTGATACAGAAACTTACTATGCGAAAGAAGAGGATATTCTCTATGTTACACAGAAAGGTCCCTGCGCCATAGTTAATCTGATCTCCGGTACAGAGATTTTGCTCCACAGTTCAGTTGACAATCTATTCTCGGAGTGGGAAGTTGTTTATCAAACCTTTTTTATGCCCTCGAAAAAGATTATTATCAACGCAAGACATATAGAAAAGACCGGCTTCCACAAAATAATCATGAAAGACGGTCGTTCTTTTTCCGTTTCAGGCGCAAACTTAAAATACGCCAAACACATTATGGAAAGCAATTAAGCTATTTACGAGAAATTTATACTGCAACAATAATACCGCCGTCGTTAGCATACAAACTGCTCAAGCCGGCGGTGTTGGTTATTACAACCTCTTTACAGTCTGTTTTTTCTTCTATCATCTTCTTTACGTATACTGCTCTTTCAGGACAATTACAATTCGCTATGTAAACTGTCTTTGTCTGTCCATCTTTTAACTCTTCTACCAGTCTATCCACCATTTTTGCCAAAGCTTTTTTGGTTCCAATGGACTGACCGTGCTGTATAATAATACCCTTTTCCGCCCCCATAACCGGTTTAATATTAAGCGTGGATGCTACCAGTGCTTTGATTCCGGTAAGTCTGCCGTTTTTCCGCAAAGTTTCCAAATTGTCCAGAACAAAATAAGTATTCATTTCATCTCTTATTTTATCAATTGCTTCTGCCACTTTCTCAAAAGGCATACCACTTTCTGCAAGTTCTAACAATTTAAGCGCCAGTTTTGTTTCTCCGCAACTTGCCGATTCCGAATCCACAATATGGATATTCTTCTGTCCATATGTTTCTATATACATCTGCTTAGCCACTTCCGCACTCTGATAAGCACCGCTTAAATTTCCGGATATTGTTACCACATAAATATCTTCCGCTTCACAAGTATACGCATTCAAAAACCGTTCCGGAGAAGGACAGGAGGACTTGGGACATGTGGGACATGCTGCTATTTTCGCTAAAAATTCCGACATATCCATGCTGCCGTCATCTATCATATGTTCTTCACCCACATCCAGGCCGAACGGAATGCTTTCAAATCTGGGATCATTCTGGTATTCTTTCGTAAACTCACAGGAACTGTCTACTACGATTTTGTAACTCATATTAATCTCCTAATATTTATTCTTTTCAAAACCACCCTATGTAGTTTTCATTACTACTTAGAATAGTAGCATATGTATTCCCACTCTGTAAAGGAACTATTTGACTTTTTTTTAAGATAGAATATACTATTTTTAGATATTTTCATAGAAAAAGGGGTAACACATGCTGGCATTACAAATTACATCCATGAAACAATTTATGAACAGTCTCTTAACTCAGGACACCTTTGACCTGTTTCTCTTAGAAGAGGCTACTATCGTAGGTGCCTGTACCTATCAGATAGATGGTAGTACCCGCAAGGAATTTTACGGGGATGATGAACCAGACTCCTACACCACAGGAAACTATGATTTCGTAACTTGGAAATCCATGCGTGCACTCATATTTGACTTGATAAAGGGAAAACATACTCCTCTTTCTTTTAAATTTGTATTACATTTAATGCCGGAACATGTGGCATCCATCTTAGCATCGGGTGGCTCTGCCGTAACGCCTGAACAGGTAAAAGCTTTTGTACTTACCATCCGCTTTGACGGAAACAAAACACAACTCACTACCGGCACAGCATTTCACACCTTTTTAATGGATAAAGAACCGGATATTCTTTGGGATAATGCACTGCTAAAATACTTAAACAAAAAAGAAATTGCCTGCGAGACCTTATAGCCTTGCAGGCTTTTTGTTTCTGATTAGCGGATTTATTTTTTCATCTTGGGGCTAAAAATAAAACCTGCGAGAAGTCCAAAAACGAGCGCTGCACTGCATCCAACCGCAGCAGATCTAAATCCACCTTGAAACAAGCCGATTAATCCGTCCTTGTCCACAGCCTCTTTCACACCCTTCATCAGAAGATGTCCAAATCCCATAAGCGGAACCGTTGCTCCGGCCCCGGCATATTCTGCAAATGGCTCATACCAGCCAAAGAAACTGATAACTGTCCCCAGCACCACTAAGGTAACCATAATCCTTCCCGGCATCATTTTTGTTTTCTCCATCAAAAGCTGGGATGCCGCGCAGATTGCTCCTCCTACCCAAAACGCATTTAAATAATCCATGATATCACTGTCTCCCTTTCATCCTTCCTGTGCTTACATTTCATAAAACAGGTGTTTCTACCTGCTATTTTGTCCCAAAATTATAAATATTATTATTACTTTTATACTTTCTGTTTTTCTTTGCAAATTAGGATTTGTGGAGATGTGACGGCGACAGTCAGACGTTGCATTCTATACCCCAAAAGGGCTTCCGTATCTACCCATAAGCACCAAAAAGGCTTTATTGGGAAGATAAAATTTATATTTATGTAAACCAAATTGGCTCATTTTCTACCCTAATAAGCGGTTTTCATGCTAATGGCATGACATTTTTTCTCATTTCTTCTTCATTTCTATTGATTTTTACTTATTTTATCTACCCATAAAGCCCATTGAGGGCCCAAAGGGCAGATAAAGTTCAAAAACAGGTTTACATAATGCATTTTCTTATCATGCCAAATAAGCATCTATCG
>JAZNGC010000063.1:0-4754 GCA_045589155.1 Lachnospiraceae bacterium | reverse complement strand
CCAGCCTATGGGAAAATAGATGGGTGCCTGTATTCCTTCTGCATGCAGTGCTTCTAACATTTCTCCCAAAAGGTCTCTTTTCAGCCCCGGATGGACTCTGCCCACCTTCGTAGGATAATAGCACATTCCGTGATGACATTTGGCAAAAATATTAATAGACTGTACGCCGGCTTTTTTTAATGTAGCAGTAAACTCCGCCGGATTAAAGTCTGCACCCACCTCCGGGATGTCCGGAGATGTATGAAAATCTAAATGTATTTGTCTGTAGGCTAATTCTTCCATACCTGACTGCTCCTTTGCTATAACACTTCACGCCCTACTATTTGTACATAGGTCCGTATACCGCACATGCACGATAATCTGCAGCTTCTTTGTCCATTCCGAAAGCATCCCAAGCCTTGGGCCTGAAAATATCTTCTGTGGGTACATTATGCATGCAAACCGGAATTCTAAGGATTGAACAAAGGGTGATTAAATCTGCACCGATATGTCCGTAAGAAATGGCACCATGGTTTGCGCCCCAGTTATTCATTACATCATAAGCTGTTTTGAAGGGAGAACCTTCTTTGCGGTCACATCTGGGTGCGAACCAGGTACATGGCCATGTATAGTCTGTTCTCTTCCACAGGGCGTCTGATACCTCTGCGGGAAGCTCTACCGTCCATCCTTCTGCTATCTGCATAACCGGGCCCAATCCCTTCACTAAATTCAGACGGATCATTGTGGCGGGCATCTGGGCTTTGGTTTCAAATCTGGAAGAATAACCGCCACCACGGAAGTAACCTTTATCCGCAGCATTCCATGTGGTATTTTCCATAATGGCATCCTGATCTTCCTGTGTCACTTCATACCAAGGCTTCATAACTGCCTTGCCGTCCACATCTTTAGCAGCTCCGTTGGCATCCAGACAACATGCACCGGAATTAATCAGATGGATTACACCGTCTGCCTCTTTTGCGATTCCCTCAATCTCATATCCGGTTACCCGTTTAATGGAGTCACCGCTCCAGTAAGTTCTCACATCGGCAAACATTTGCGCCCTGTTAGTCAATAGCTTCATAAACAACATACTGATACCGTTAAGAACATCATTTTCCGTAGCAAGAATATAAGGTTCTCTTGCCCCGTTCCAATCGAAAGAAGTATTAAGTATTGCCTCAGCAAAATCTCCGTTAGGATAAAAATCCGTCCACTGACGCTGTCCCTGGAAACCTGCCGCAATCGCATTATGGCCTAACATTTCTTCTTCGAAGCCCTCCGGCAAAGTCTGATTTCCGTTCATCAAATCCTTGATAATGACAGCCATCTTTACGGAAAACTCAAACTGCTCTTCCATTTCTGCATCATCATCCCTGATAAAGTCAGGATTTTTATCAAAACCGATTTTACATTTTTCTTTTGCCCATTTCAGTGCCTTTTGGAATTCTTCTTCGTTATATATGCCCTTTGACATTCGACGGATAATTTCAACTTCATCTACGGATTCCACTCTAAGTCCCAGATAAGATTCCAGGAAATCGGAGTCGATAATAGAGCCGCCGATACCCATACAAATGGAACCAATCTGCAGGTAAGATTTTCCTCTCATGGTAGCAACGGCAACTGCAGCACGGGCAAATCTCAATAATTTTTCCCGGATATCCTCATCAATTGAAGTATCGTCCGCATCCACCACATTATGGCCATAGATACCGAAAGCCGGCAATCCCTTTTGGGCATGTGTGGCAAGCACGCTGGCCAAATATACTGCGCCCGGTCTTTCTGTTGCATTTAATCCCCAAACGCCCTTTATGGTAGACGGATCCATATCCATTGTTTCAGAGCCGTAACACCAGCAAGGGGTTACCGTTAATGTTACTGCAACGTTTTCACGGCGGAACTTTTCTTCACAGGCTGCAGCTTCCGCAACGCGACCGATTGTAGAATCCGCAATCACAACCTTCACCGGTTCACCGTTGGAATACTTTATATTCTCTTCAAATAATGCTTTTGCAGCCCTCGCCATATCCATTGTCTGCTTTTCCAAAGACTCCCGAACTTTTAAAGGGCCTCTTCTTCCGTCAATCGTCGGACGAATACCTATCACCGGATAACCGCCAATTAATCTGTTTTCGTACATTGTTTTTCCTCCGTTTCCAAATTACTTATCTCAGTTTCCTATCGTTTCTGTTCCTCTACTATAAAGACATAAAACAAATCTACGTCAATGTCGTTATGGACCAAACGGCCATAATCGCGTACATACTTTATATTTCCCTTATTAGTAATAATACGATATTTGACAAAATCCATGTTCTTATTACTTGTTCCTATCTGCTCAGCAATAGCTCTTTTTACCCCGGGATAATCCTCCGGATGTACCATGCCGGCAAACGACCCTGCGGTCAATTCTAGAAACTCCTCTCCTGTCTCACATTCAAACATCTCAAGCAGCATCTCATTAACACTTACGATTCTTTCCGTTTCGTCATCTGCATAGATTAGGAACCCTCCGGGAATCATGGAAAGAATAGTATCTACACCCAAATTATCCTTTGGATTTCCTTTAATAAGACTGACACTGCTTACCGGCCAAGTAACGCTGGTAAAAGTTTTGAATTTTGAAAATTCCATAGGTCTGGCATAAAAATATCCCTGATGATAATTTGCGGAATACTTTCCGATAAAGTCCTTTATTTCCTGGGTCTCTATGCCTTCCAGGCACACATTAAGCCCTAAGCGTTTTGCACATTGTACGGTAGAATCTACTACCACCTGATTGCTTCCATTATTTAAAATGTTCAGAATAAAGGTCTGGTCAATTTTCACGCAGGTAAGGGGAAGCTCACAAAGCAAATTGATAGTGGAATTACCGGTACCATAATCATCCAGGGCAATTTTTATACCATGCTCCCTAAAGAAAGTAAGCTGCTTTTTTAAGTACATCATGTCAAGATTCCGGCACCGTTCCGTAAGCTCCAACTGTAAATTCTTTGCCGGGAATCCCAGTTCGTTTATTAAATCAATCACTTCCTGTGTAAATTCCGGTCGTTCCAACTGTTTATAAGATATATTTACGTTGATAAAGAAATCCGGATAAGTTTTAATAATCTCTTTTACGTCCTGCATAGCACGACGCAGTACCCATATACTCAAATCATAAAAACAGGAATGAGATTCCAAATGGGGAACAAAACGTCCCGGAGAAACTTCACCATAAACTTCGCTTCTCCAACGAATCAATGCCTCTGCACCGATAATCTTTCCTGTTACAGTGGACACAAATGGCTGATAGCACAAATAAAATCCTTCACAATCATTCCGGATACTTCCTTTGATTGCATTCAACAACTCCAACATTTTATAGTTGCTTTCGTGGGACTCATCATCAAAAACAACCAATTCATAGTTATCCTCAGCTTTTGCCTTTTCCAGAGCCGACAACAAATAAGAATACACCGTCTGGTAACTCACTTTATAGTTCTTGGTATATAATGCCCCACCGCATATATCCACATTGATGGCTGAACCATCTAAAGAAAAATTTGCCAAGGCGTCTCTGATTTGAGAATAAATTTCTTTTAAATTTTCTATAGAGGAATCAAAAAATACAATTCCGAAATCGGCACTGCCCAATCGATACAACATTCCGTTTGTTTCAATAATCCCACCTATAATTTTAGCTGTTTCATATAGAATTCTATTGCCGAAATTATATCCGTACAAAGCATTAATATTATTAAAATGCTTCAACTCCAAGGCCATCAGTAAACACTCTTTGTTGGCCTTTTTCGTCCGGCTTATATGCGATAAGAATTTTGGTAATTTAGGCAAATCCGTAACACCGTCATACTCTTCTTCGCCTTTATGTACCGTTAAAGAGCCGATAAAAATATATGGATTCCCACCTTTATCACAAATCATTTTACTCTTGCAAGTGCAAGGTATATATTCCCCTTCTGCATTGCGTATCTGAAAAATCAAAAAAAAAGACTCTTTTTGCTTAGAAAAGACCTCATCAAATTCCTGCTGCAAACGTTTTCTATCATCCGGATGCGTCATTGCTTGCATTATTTCTTTTGTATTACTGACACTGTTGCCCGGAAGTCCAAAATAATCTACCGCTTCATTGCTCCAGTTGGACTCTCCGTTTTTAATATCCTCAACAAAAACAAATTGTCCCTCCGGAATACAATTGATAATTTCAGATATTTTTTTATTAATATCTGTACCCCACATATACTCCACTCTCCTAATTTTCCACATCAAATTGTTGGTAAAATCTAACAAAATAATATCATTTTTTCATAGTTTTTGCAACTAATTCCACTATTTGTCATGCAAAAAAGCAACAAAATCATCCCGTTTTCACAACAAAAAATCTCCTCCCCAACCATGAAGGTTCGAGAAGGAGATTCAATATTTTTCACTAAGCAGAAAAATCAATAAAGTCCCGTCATTATCCCAATACTTCCAACGCAAAACTAACTACGAAAAGTATATTGCATAAACAATGGAAACATATACTTATGTAGATATTCTTTTTCTTATATGCCACATAGGCAACAGGCGTAAATGCTAAAATACGAAAGATATTATTAAAAGGCAACCAAAAATGATAGAGCGAAAATAAGACGCCTATAAGTATTGGGGTAAACGAACTTCGCTTTTTATAATGTGAAGTTAAATAGCCTCTAAAAAATAATTCTTCTGTTATCGGCGCAATTAATGCATTGAACACGCCATAATATACACAAGTGAGAACGAGTATGGGT
>JAZNGC010000062.1:0-3171 GCA_045589155.1 Lachnospiraceae bacterium | reverse complement strand
GGTACAGCATATCCGGAAACTCGTATGAAGTTACTTTCATCATAAGAGCTATAATAAAAATCTGTAACATAAAAAGTATATTGATTGTCCAGCAGCACTAAGAGTGTGGGCTGGAAAATGGAGGATGAAATACTGTATTTGTCCAGATAAAGTTCTGCTTCGTTATATGCTTTAAGCTGAGGAGCAAAATGATTTGTCATCAGTTCCTCTGCCCGCAGGATTGAGGTGTAATAACGGCCGCCGATATCGGAAGGATCGGTGAGGTCGGTATAATCATCGGTCTTTTGGTATGAATAATTCTTATTCAAATCGTGAAACTCCCAGAAGTCTTTGGAAACGGCTTCTTCAAGAATGTAGTATTCCTCCGGGTTGATTTGGGAGAGGTAGTAGTAATAAGAGTCATTCAGAACGACTGAAGCAAAATGGTGGAACAAATAGCCCTCTGAATATAACAGGTATAACTCGTGCAGTGGCTTGTTATTGTTGTCCTGTAATTCAATCGTTAACTCAGTAGAACCGTATGCAACCTCATGTTCTATTTTCACCGGTATAACTTCTTCCGGAACGGGAAGTGTCTGTGCAACTACAGTACCTCTTTTCTCGATTTCCCCGTAAACGGTTGTATAGAAGGATTGTACAAAGTATTCACCAATTTCAATAGACCCTTGTGCCAGTAGTGTTTCCATATCTTTTGTGTCGCAATAGAGCATGATATAGGAATATTCGGTTTCGGATTGCAGATAAAATATACGTTCTTTCATAGTGGAAACATCAACATCATCTGCCCAGGACAAGGAGATAATATTACTGTCTAAATATAGTCCTGTTGCACCGGAATTCTTAAAATCTGTATAGGAGATGCCATTGATTAGCAGTCCTTCTTTCCAAGAGCCTACTTTGTAGGCGCCTCGTACATCAACACTGCAGAGAAGTTCGTTGTCTTTATCTTCTGTAATAATATATCCCAGGTCAATGTTAGCTGCTTGTGCTACCGGGAAGTAGGTTCTTCTGATATCGGTATAAAAAGATAAGTCTTCGTAGTGTTTATAAGGAAAAGCAACCGGTGTACCCGCTGCCTCGCAGCCGATGTGAATATATCCATCTTCTGATACAAGGGAAGTGACGTCTTCCGGTTCTTCCACAACAGTTTCTTCTGTGGATTCTTCAGGAATTGCCTCTGTGGATTCCTCAGAGGATTCTTTGGTTTCGGTGTCGGTTTCTTCGGAAGGGAAAAGGTCCCGGATATTAAAATCGGGGTCTTCCTCATCAATGTCCTTTGGAAGTTCTTCTTCGTACACGTCCTTTGAAACAGGGTCAGAGTCTGTAAAGATAAAGTAGCCTCCGGTAATAAGTCCCGCGGATACAAGCACAATGCTGATAGAGATAATTACTTTTCCTAACGCGGTCTTCCATATGGAAGTGGAAATGCTGGATACCATATTTGTTGGTGTATTGTTTGGATTCATCATGTTTTCTCCTTTAGGTAAGTTTGGTTTTAAGATGCATTCCTTTTGAAGTGCGCTGCGCACTGTGGCAAAGGATGCTGCGTCAACAGTGTAGTGAGCCATGGCCTCTTCTTTTGCAAAAAAGAGAAGTGCAGGCAATGCAAAAATGCTATGTAATTTGATTTTGTTTTTCTCTTCGATTTCTTCGATAACGCCTTTCAGTTTCTTCCGGGCGTAATTTAACCGGCTCTTAACGGTTCCTTCCGAACAATCCATCTTTTCTGCAATTTGTTCTACGGATAATTCCGAAAAGTAGAAGAGTTCTACGGTATACCGCTGCAGGGGCGGTAAGGTCTGTAATGAGCGGTTGATGTATTCGATTTTTTCCCGTTCCAGAATATAGGATTCCGGGGTTTCATAAGTGGTACAGTTATCTTCTACCATAGAATCGCCGTCTTCGTTTGTAACATCGAATTCCTCCCTCCAATGGGCGCGGGTATAGGCATAGATGGTGTTAACGAGAATGGTATTCATCCAACCGTATAATTTGGCGGGATCCTGTAAAGTTCCTATATTATTAAATATTTTAATATAGGCATCCTGTACCAGGTCGTTCCGAAGTTCGCTGTCTTTGTTGTAGTAGTTAGAAAGGATTTGCTCGGCTTTGTAGAACATGAATCGGTTTGTATGGAGATAAATAGTGTCAAATGCATTTGCATCGCCCTGTTGTAATTTGGCAACTGCATTTATGAGTTCCCGGTCTCTGTCTAAAGCCTGTTGTTCCATATCTTTTACATTCATTTGCATATGAAGAAATCCTTTCTTTTTTCTTTGTAACAAAGAGTTTTTATGCCTCCAACGCAACTTGCTTTATACCTATAAGATGCAATGGAGTATGTTTAGGTTTTATAATTTTAAAAATTCTTTCATGTTTTTTTTATAATACAATAAGCTGTTTCAAAGTACAAGCAAATTGCACTTTTGGACGGTTGATTTGGAAAATGAAAAAAGGATAAAAGATGTGTCAGAAAAAGTTGTCTATATATTTAATATTGTGCAACATTATGCTATACTTGGTAATAGAGTTTACCAAGGAGGATAAATAAATGGGTGAAGTACAATTCCGTTATTCGGACAAGGGGGAACAGGTTCAGAAGGCCAATAAATTTATGTGTGTCAGTACCACTATTATAAATGTACTTACGTATTTGATTATACTGGTGTCTTTCCTTAGGGGAAGCCAGACCATATTTTATACGGTTAGCACGTTTGTTGTTATGGCGGTGGCATCAATAGGTGGCTTTATTCTTATGAAAAAGAATCGAGGCGGCCGACCGGTCCGTTATTTCATGATGATATGTCTGTTCATCATTACACCTATGCTGGCTTATAATTTTTCGGATTACTACGTTCGATTTGTGGCCGCTTTGCCATTTATGGCATGTACGTTGTTCTTTGACACAGGTTATAGTAGATTGGTTGCTATAGTGGTACCTATTGAACATTTTGTGATTACCCTGTTACGCGGTTTGGTTCTTAAAAATTATGAGGGAGAAAATTTCCTTAGCAATCTTGTGGCATCTGCGGTTGTCTCAGTAATGTTATTTATTTTATGGTATATGACAAAGGTTGGAAAAACCTTTAACAGCGATTCGTTAGGTAAGGTAGAGGCGAATGCAACAAGGCAAAAAGAGATGCTGGACGATGTGGTCCAGATTGCGGATGA